>WBUR01000003.1 GCA_008933615.1 bacterium
GTACCGCATAATCTACGGTCATACCGTTTTCATCCGTCGTTTCGCATCGCAATCCGATTTTTATTTCCCAATTATGGCCGTGAATACGCGCACAGACTCCCGGATAATTTCGTAAAGCATGCGCGGCGGAGAAAGTTTCGACAAGTTCTAACAGGTACATAAGAGTTTCTTTCTAAGGCTGAGTTACTTTATGCAAATACGTAAGCGCCGCCGGAACGTTTTCAAATAGGATCAACTGGCAAATCGTTTTTCTTGAAAAATGAAACAGGAAAAGTTCATCATGCAGCTCATACACAACATAATACTTATCATCATCCATTCGTCCCGTTTCTTCAATCAAAGAAGACTCCGGATGGTCATGAACGGCTTGGTAAAAAATATCCAGGTTTTCGCGGAGGAGTTCAAGTGTCTGCATGGATCGCGGAGGACGCTGTGAGGGTTATTTAGAATTTTAATTTACTGATACGGTCTTTGAAAATATTGGAAGCCGGATTGTAGAGTACGACCTTGTTCCGTCCTGTTTCTTTTGCTTCGTACAGCGCTTCGTCGGCGGTGCGCATGATGGCATCGGCTTCCATGCCGTCTTCCGGATGCCTTGAAATTCCGACGCTGATACGTATATTAAAATCCTGTTTATCGTACGGCGAATAAAAAAAGCGCTCATTCAAATCTGCACGAATACGGCTCATGACCATTGCGGCATCTTCTCCGCGCGTCATTGGCATGATAACTGTAAATTCCTCACCGCCGTAACGGCACACGATGTCCTGCGTTCGTAATGATTTTTTAACGTGCTGGGCCAGTGATGACAGAACAAAATCTCCTGCACGATGCCCGTACGTGTCGTTGAACTTTTTAAAATGATCGATGTCAAACATGACCAGCGCCAGGGGTTGCTGGTAACGCCTTGTGCGGTTAACTTCCGTCGGCAGACGGTCGTCAAAAAAACGCCGGTTATACACGCCGGTCAGTGAATCCACGTAGGTCAGTTTCATGAAATTACGCGAAACCTGGATCGCGCGCTCTATCCTTACTTGCAGCTCCTGCAAATCAAAAGGTTTGATCAGCAACCCGTCTCCGCCGGCCTTGAATACGTTAATCTTAGTTTCAAGATTGTTCACCGCGGTCATGACTATGATCGGGATCAACATCGTTCCGGGTTGTTCCCGCACACGGCTTATCAGTTCAAATCCATCCATCTCGGGCATGATAATATCGGCCAGGATAACATCCGGTTTTTCTGTCGTGGCGATCTGCAGACCTTCCAAGCCGTTAGATGCTTCAAAAATCTCATAGTCCCTTTTCCCAAGAAAATCCAGGATCATATTTCGTACGGCGGGATTATCCTCCACGAGCAAAACACGTGGTTTTAATAAAGCGCCTTCACCGGTGGTCGGTTCGGCAGAATTTTCAGAAAGCTTTTCTTTTTCGCTCATGATTTAACTGATACCTTGCAAAAGTTTTCGTTTAGAGTCTGTGAGCACGCCTTTTTTTCTAAGTTCGTCAGTGTAAGCCTGAAGCAGCAGAGGATTCGATTCTTTAATGCTGACAGCCACGATCAAATCGACCAGATCATGGATCGCTTCCAGCGTGACAAATTTACCGCCTGTTTTCTCTGCGAGAAATTGAAAATTATTGATCGTTTCCGTGACATTATTACACAAGACCGTGTAAATTTTTACATTTTTTTCGACCAGTTTGTCCGTTTCAATTCGGTAATCCCGGCCGCTTAAACAATCGTCGAAACTGTCCATCACGCCGTGAGGCGGTTTGTCCCCGATGAGAATAATGGCCTTACCTTTTGGCCCTTTCGTCCAGTCAAGTTGATTTGCCTCATAAAGCGCGCATTCAACCGCTTCTGCGCCTCCACCGCCTGCGCCGGGCATGATATCGGGAGATCTAAGAAAAGCGGTTATTTCTTCTTCTTTTTCAGAAAACGCCAATGTCTTTGTAACGTAAGGCCCTTGTTCATGGTCTTTGTATACAATGACGGAAATGCGTGCGTCAGGCACTCTTTTGCGAATTTCGCGAATGATCAATTGAACATTGACCTGAACTTCCGACAAATAAATATCCATACTGCCCGTCGTATCAAACATGAAAACCACTTCCAGAGGGCTGGTTTTACGCGCTTTGTCCAGTATCGGTTTCGCCAACGATTTGTGTTCGGCGATTTTCTTAAGCAATGCTTCTTTTTGTTTCTGAACTATTTCTCCGCTCATGAAAAAAACTTTCAGGACAGCGTGTGATACGAATATAACGAGATGGGTAGGGTGAATATAGGTCAAATTATCCGCTTAGCAAATAAAAATTTTCAAAAAAAACTAAAATATATTGAGCCTGACTTTGCATCCCGGTATTGCACGCAACAAGTAATTACTTTATATTTTTAGCATACTTATTGAGATTAAACGATTTCATATGAACGAATTTTCAGGAAGCCCATGGAGGCCGGAAGGCGAACAAGGGAAAAGTGATTCCATTCAACGCCAGAAGAACTTGGTTTCTCCGGAGGATTTTTTCCGGGCGGCGCAGACCGCTCAGGAGCAAAAACAATTTCAAACGGCAGCAGATTATTACCGAAAAGCGCTCGCCATGAACCCAACGTATCTGGAAGCCTGGTTCTATCTCGGATATAATCTAATGGATATCAAAAACTATGAAGAGGCCATAATCGCATTTCTCAAAGCTGTTGAAATTGAAACAGACGAGGATCATTTCAAGCCTTATAGCTTTTATAATATCGGACTTAGTTATTATCATCTTATCCGGGATGAGGAAGCGCTTACGTGGTTCAACTCGGCGATCACGCTTAGGCCTGATTACGTTCCTGCGATCAATTACGTAGGGCTCATTTATTATGTCAGAAAAGAATACGATACGGCCATAGGTTATTTCAACCGGTGTCTTCAGTACGACCCGAAATATATTTATGCCTATTACAATTTGGGACGTTGTTATTATTATCAGTTCAAAGACGACTTGGCGCTGGAGAAATTCATGAAAGCGTTGGCAATCGATCCTAATCATGCCGAAGCAAATAATTATGCGGGGCTGGTTTACCTTAACAAAAAATTATATCCGACGGCCATCGGGTATCTTCATAAGGCTTTTTCACTTGATCCGCAGTTTGCCGCGCCGGCGTATAATCTCGGTATTTTGCATTACGAACAAAAGCAGTACCCTCAGGCATTGGAGTATTTCAACAAGACCTTGCAGATCGATCCCAATCATGCCGATGCATGCAATTATATCGGTCTGGTATATCACGACCAGAAAATATGGGATCAGGCGATTGCCTATTATCATAAGACATTAGCAATTCAGCCGGATTACAAATTTGCTTTGTATAATCTTGGACTTACTTATTATCATCAAAAGGATTACAAACGATCGATTGAGTTCTATGAAAAATGCCTGGTGATCGATCCGACGTACGTGTCCTGCCAGTATAATTTGGGGTTAGCCTATTATCAGAATAGCGAATTGCAAATTGCATTACGCCATTTTGAAGAAGCTGTACGGCTGAAACGCGACCACCATCATGCTCAGTATTACCGCGGCCTAATCTATCACGGCATGGGCTTACGCGAAAAAGCCCTGCAGGTTGTTGACGAATTGAAAAAAATTGATTATCCTTCTGCTAAAGAACTCTATAGAGAAATAATGGGGAAAGAACTACAGGCAGTTACCGCTCCCCCGCCCGGAGAAAAGCCAAGAGACGAACAGTTCGGGCCAAGCCACCGCGATCATTAATATAGGATTCACTATGATCGAAGAAGACAAACAGAAAGAAGTTCACAAAGAACTGCGGAACTATCTGCAGATGCAGGGGCTGAAGGCTACGCCGGAACGGTTTGCGGTATTGGATGAAGTGTACTCGACCAACTTTCATTTTGAAGCCGATGATATTCTGGTTCGGATGCGGAAAAAGAAAATGCACGTGTCGCGCGCAACGATATACCGTACGTTGGAACTTTTGGAAAACAGCGGCCTGATCCGGAAAGCAAAACTAGGCGAAACCAAAGCGTATTACGAACACACGTACGGCCGGCATCATCATGAACACATGAAATGTACGCAATGCGGGCGCGTCATTGAGTTTGAATCGGAAGAAATTGAGAAACTCCAGGATGTGATCTGCAGGCAATATAATTTTCAAATGACCAACCACATTTTACATCTTTTTGGCGTTTGCGAAGACTGTCAGAAAACTACCGATGGTAAAGCAAAAAACAATTATACGACGGAATTGACGGTGAAGTAATCGAATGCAGTAGAAAACTGATAGTCAAGTCGAAGAAATTATTTGATTTTGTATACATAAGCAGATAAATTAGTCTCATGATTTATCAAGACATCATAACTATTGAGCCTGGAAAACGAGGCGGAAAGCCCTGTATACGACATATGCGCATTACAGTATATGACGTATTGGGATGGCTAGCATCCGGAATGACAACTGATCAGATTTTGAAAGATTATCCTGAGTTAACCATGGACGATATTCAAGCCTGTCTGCAGTTTGCTGCAGATCGTGAACATACAATTACGTCCGCACACCATTGAAATTACTTTTAGATCAAAATTTATCGTTTCGATTGATTGGCCAACTTAGTGATTTATTCCCCGGTTCAGTTTCATGTGCGTTTGCTCGGGATGCATGAAGCCGAAGATCGTGTGATTTGGAATTATGCAAGGGAAAATGGATTCACGATTGTTACGCAAGATTCAGATTTTCACGAACGAAGCATATTGTTCGGTTTTCCCCCAAAGGTTATTTGGATAAAGGTTGGCAATACGTCGTCTCAACATATTCTACATATTATTCAAACGCATTATCGCGATATTGAATTGTTTGAAAACGATCGCGATTCCGGTTGCCTGGAATTGTACTAATAGTTCCAATGTATTTCACTCCTCCAGCGACGTCTTGATCTTCCCTGTTTTTAGGAACCTCACAGCCATCTTAATCCACTTCGCGCCCTTCTCGAAAACGAGATACCAGAACGAATTAAGGATTAGTTCGTACGTACCGATCCAGTTGGTTTCGGTCTCGCAAAATCCTTTTTTGAACCGATAGACTCCCCATAACGGGTGCTGTTCGTGCGGATGCGCCGGAATTCCCCAGAAATCATAATATTCGACGCCGCGGGATTTCGCCCATTCGATCGCGCGCCAGTGAACGAGGTGGTTGGGCATGAGATTGCGGTGTTCGTTTGATGAAGCGCCGTAGAGGTAGGTCATCGTTTTACCATACACCGTCATAAAAACTGCGGATAAGGGTTTCCCGTCGTAGTAGGCAATAAAAATCGAACCCATTTTTTTTTCCGAAAGCGTTTTCCACAAATGGGTAAAATACGATTTTTGCAAGATCAGAAATTTATCCCGTTCGCTCGTTACTTTAAAAAGTTTATAAAAAACTTCAACACCATCTTGCGAATTTTTTTCCTCGACTGTCACGCCCTTTTTTTCGGAGAGTTTGATGTTGTAGCGCGTTTTGTGATGAAACGATTTGATCAGAGTATCTGCATCCGGACGGATGTCTAAAATAATTGTGCCGCGCGGCTGAATGTTTTCCGGGTTGTAGCCTAATCCGTTTGACGTGAGGTTTTTAGCAAATTCGATATCATTTTCCGGAATTTCCGGGTCGCAGCGAAAGACAAAAGCATTTTCCTTTTCTGCTAAGTTACGAATAGAAGAGAAGAAGAATGTAATCAGATCGGAATTTTTATTTTTGAAAATCGGTCCGCGCGGACCATAAAAGATAGATCTGCCGACAAAAGGCAGCGCTCGCTTGAGAATGAGCGCAACGGCTAGAATATTTTCACCTTCATCCACAACTGCGGTATAAAATGGTTTCCACGAACCGCTTTTAACCTTGCCCCATTCGTAACTTTGAAGTATCGAGGCATTGGGCGAAGCCTGAACGAAGGCATTCCATTTGTTTTCGTCTTCAATCTGTGTAAATTTCATGATCATGCTAACGAAGTAAAAAATTCGTACTTTCTTGCCTTCAGACCGCCTGGAATTGCCGCATCCAAGGCGCCAAATATTTCCGGATTTTGCGTTTCGATATTCTCTTTAATTTCGTGAAACGTTTTAATATCCGAAAATTGTCCGCTTTCCATTGCAGTATTCTTCTTATCCGGATCGAGGCCAAGTGAAAATCGGTAGGATAGGCATCCGGAATGATTGGAATAAAGTTCAGTTATTTTTTTAGCCAAGACGTTGAATATTTCTAATTTTTCAAGATCGATCTTGTAATAACAATAATAATCTATATTACTCATAGTTTAATTGTGTAAGAAACTGAATTCAGAAACCACAAAGAGCACAAAGCTTTTCACAAAGGACACAAAAGAACAGTTTCTGTCAATACTACTTTGTGACCTTGTGATTTCTCTGTGAACTCTGTGGTTGGTATTACGGCTTAGTTGAATTCATATCGCCAGTATCATAAAAACTGCGTTGTCAAAGACGCTTTTTTTAATTTTTTTATATTTTTTGATCCGGTCAGGAACATGGCCAACTTTAATTCCTTCTGAATGTAGTCTATTTCGTTTCCAAGTGCCTGAGCTCCATTCTCCATTAACACTTTCAACAGCGGCCTTGCCATACCTGTCATGTCGGCGCCGAGAGCGATCGATTTGGCGATATCCATGCCGTCCCTTATTCCACCGGATGCAATTACATTCAGCTTTTTAATACGCGACACTTCCTGAATACACACGGTGGTCGAAATTCCCCAATTCCTGAATTTTTTCGCTAAACGGTTCTTGTCCTCAGAAGATTCGCCGGCATGTTTGCGAAAAGACTCTACAGCCGACCAGGAAGTTCCGCCCGAACCGGAAACGTCGATATATTCGATCCCAACATCATACAAGCGTTTTGCAGCGGAATACGAAATTCCTGCGCCGGTTTCTTTTACGATAACAGGGATTTTCAATTTTTTTATTAATCTCGAAATTCTATCCAGCGCGCCTCGGAAATTAACATCGCCTTCGAACTGAACGGCTTCCTGCAAAGCGTTGAGATGGATCGCCAGCGCATCGGCTTCGATATCGTCCAGCAGTTTTTGTAATCGTTTGAAGTTGAGTCCTTTGATGACCTGCGCTACGCCGATATTTCCTATAATCGGAATAGTCGGCGCATTTTTTCGAACGATGTTATAACTTTCCAAATACGAGTCGTCTTCGAGCGCCTGACGCTGGCTTCCGAGTCCTAGCGCTAATTTCTTGCCCTCACACACAAGAGCGAGATTACCGTTGATCTCCACTGCGCCTTCATATCCGCCGGTCATACCGGTGATCATAAGTGGAAGCCACAATTTCTTTTTTAAAAAAGTGACCGAGGTGTCTATATCCTTCAGATTCAGTTCAGGCAGGGCGTTGTGAATAAATTCGATCCGTTCGAATCCCGCCGTCTTGTCGTGATAGGCGACGTCCTCGGTCAGGCAGATGTCGACATGGTCTTTTTTACGGCTAGGTGTAGAGGGTTTTTTGGTGCGGCGTTTATTCATTTCAGCGTCGCATGAAGTTCCTGAATGCTCATCACTTCCAGTTTCTCCTCTTTGATTGCTCTTATTCCTTTAACCAGGCCGATCGCGCCGGGGATGGTCGTGATCATTGGAATTTTAAACAACATCGCTGCCTCGCCGATATAGCGCTCGTCCAGTTTTGCGGTTTTTCCCGTCGGGGTATTGATAACGAGATGAATTTCTTTGTTCTTGATCCGGTCGATGACGTGCGGACGGCCTTCCTGCAGTTTAAAAACATGTTTCACATCGATCCCGGCCTCGAGTAATTTAGTCTGTGTGCCTTCGGTTGCGTAAATCGTAAAACCCAATTCCGTCAACTCTTTTGCAATCGGAGCGATCTTATTCTTGTCCTGGTCGTTGACCGTAATAAACACGCCTCCGCTCGTCGGCATCTGCATGCCTGCGGCAATGTGCGCTTTGGCGAGCGCTTTGGGAAAATTATCCGCAATACCCATCACCTCGCCGGTGGAACGCATTTCCGGACTGAGATACATGCGGATGCCTGGAAATTTGGCAAAAGGAAAAACAGGATCTTTGACGGATGTGTAATGCGGAATAATTTCTTTTTTCAGGCCGAGTTCTTTCAGCGATTTGCCAACCATGATACGCGCTGCCATTTTTGCGAGCGGAATGCCGATCGCTTTGCTGACGAATGGCACGGTTCGTGACGCGCGCGGATTCACTTCCAAAACGTAGACGTCGGAATTCTGCACCGCATATTGAATATTGATCAAGCCGATCACGTTGAGTTCTTTTGCAAGCTGCGCTGTACAAACACGAAGCTTGGACAGCGTTTCCTCCGAGGCCGAGTACGGAGGCAGCACGCAGGAACTGTCACCGGAGTGAATGCCGGCCTCTTCGATATGCTGCATCACGCCGCCGATAAAAACCTCTTTGCCGTCGCAAAGCGCATCGACGTCAAATTCTATCGCGTCCACCAAAAATTTATCTACGAGAATCGGGTGTTCGGGTGAAACGTCAATCGCCTGCGTCATGTAGCGTTCCAGCGCGTCATCGTCGTATACGATTTCCATCGCGCGGCCGCCGAGAACGTAGGAGGGGCGAACGAGAACCGGATAGCCGATCTTATTGGCTATACGATGCGCTTCGTCAAATGACGTCGCGGTGCCGTATTCCGGACACTCAATATTCAGGCGGCTGAGCAACGCGCCGAATTTTTTCCGGTCTTCCGCCATGTCGATATCGTCCGGCGAAGTGCCTATGATCTTCACGCCGGCTTTCATCAGAGGAATAGCGAGTTTAAGAGGCGTCTGTCCGCCGAACTGCACGATGACGCCTTCGGGCTTTTCCACTTCAATGATATTCATCACGTCTTCGAAGGTCAGCGGCTCGAAGTATAACCGATCGGACGTATCGTAATCCGTACTCACCGTTTCCGGATTACAATTGATCATGATCACTTCATAACCCTCTTCCTGCAAAGCATAAACGCCATGCACGCAGCAGTAGTCAAATTCAATGCCTTGTCCGATGCGATTTGGCCCGCCGCCGAGAATAATGATTTTTTTCTTTCCGGTTTCCGTTCGTTCCGTTTCCGATTCGTACGTGGAATAGAAATACGGCGTCTCTGCTTCAAATTCCGCCGCGCAGGTGTCTACGGTTTTGTAAACAGGAACGATGCCCATGCTTTTGCGAAGCGAACGTACGGTGAGTTCGTCCGACTTCCAGATAAACGCCAATTGTTTATCTGAAAAACCCATTTGTTTTGCGCGGGTGAGCAGTTCAGGCGAGATTTTTTTCTGTAAAAATTCTAATGACGACAATGACTATCCTCCGTAATAATTGCCGCCAAACTACATATTAAGAGTCATTCTTTCAATGATAATTTTAATGTAATGGTGCGAAGATTAGCAAAAGAATCGAACACGGATGATACCGATGGAACGGATTACTAATCAGAAAGGAATACTTAGTAGAAGAAAATTTCTACCGTCATTCTGAAAGAATCTTTTTTGAATTAAAGAAGAAATTCCGCGCGTAACTGAGTCTTGCAAAGATGAAGGTGCTGTTCACTCATTTTACAATTTCAAAATTTTTTTAACCATAGGCTAAATAATAAAACTTCAATTCAAGCCCATCCAGCCCTCTCCGGCAAGGCGAAATCAATTGCATATAATAATCGGAAACAATAAACTTATTTCACAACAAGCGAGTCTTACAAATCGACGTGCTGGACAAAACGAAAACCGCCTAAGAACACAATTCAATAGGATCAAGACTAATGAGACTATCAACGCTTGATACCCTCGACTGTCCGATCTGTCGCTCGAACTACGACGCCAAAATAATTGAAGAAAGAAATAAAAATATATACTATGGATTTTTAGTATGCGCAAAGTGCAATACGTCAGTTCCGATATGCGCGGGCTTTGCACTTTTTTCCGAGACCGGTTTGTATCAAGGAAAAAGCTGTACTCAAGACGTTCTGCAAAAGTTGGAGAATTCTTTATTCGACGATCCCTATCGGTATGAAGTGTTTGTTCGCCAAAAATCCCGCAGGCCCAGTCATGACGCGTATGCTACCTTTCAGCCATTCAATGAATCGTCCCAAGCATTTCTGCCGCTCGTTCCTCTGCTGAGACGGATTTTAAAACCGGGTGACCGTATTCTGGATACGTGGTGTCGAACGGGCTGGAGCGCGGGATTTCTGAGCGGTTTATTTCCAGACCAACAAATTATATCAATCTGGGAAGGCAATTCCGATACTTTGGGCTATCGTGGTTTTCGTTATTGGTATTCGCAGCTTCCGGAAGACAATAATATTGAAATAGTATTTCATTCAATGAATCAGCCGCTCCCGCTGAAGAATAATTCGTTTTCAGCCGTGCACGCCTTAGACACTTTGCATCGATATAAGCAAGACATCGTCATTCCGGAACTCTTAAGGGTAGCGAAACAGGACGGTGCGATCCTTTTCCCTCACGTTCATTTATCCAATGCGCAGCCGGTACCTTACTTTGACCGCGGAGGAACTATTCTTCACGGCACAGATTACAAAGAACGCTTTGGCAAGCTGCTTGCGGGCAGCGGCCGAAAAGTTTTTGTGCTTTCGGAACCGGAAACATTTCTAATCACGAAACCAAAACCTCTACAGGATAATTCAGAAACTTCGGATTATAACGGCCTTGTTGTCGTGGTTCCTGAGAAGTTTGAGGGTTATCATCTCTATCGTGAAACGATAGATCCCGATGAAGCTGGCGCAGCCTACCTTATTGTAAATCCGATTTATACTATTAACCTGAGCATTGGTGCCGTGCAACTTGATGGAAACAAACTCAGCGGCTCGGTTGGCAAATTATTTTTCCGTCATCCTATTTATGAGAAAAAACTCAGATCGGCCGCCATCAATACACTCACAGTTGAAGAATGTGAAGTGATTTATTGGGCTAAGAAAGCAATGGCGGTTGCCGCAATTGCATCGAAAATGAAAAAATCGGTTTCTGAACTCATGGAGATTATCAAGCCGCTTCTGAAGTCCGAACTGGTTCAATTGCATAAATTGCCGGAAATGATTGCTCGATTACAGTATTTCCATTCCGATCAATTATATATTACGCCGTATCGCCATCAGACGATAAAACATGTTTTTGAAAATGTTGTCCTACGTCATGCGGATAATCCGATTCTGATATCCGATGAAGACGGCAGTACGTTTTTATATCGCGATGCGGCGGAAGTTGTAGACGCAATCGCAAAGAAACTTTTGCAGTCAGGTTTGAAAAAAGGCGACCGAATCATAGTTTATTCTGCGATGCACTCAGAGGCAATCTTTTTGTTCTGGGCAGCGATGCGGATGGGTATCGTCTTCGTTCCGGTAGATCACCAGACGCCAAGGCCTGCTTTCGAAGAAATTGCCAAAAGAGTTGATGCAAAACTTATATTTTGCGATCACGAGCGTACACATGCTATTACGGAGATTACGCATGTCTCATCAATACTCTTTGATACGGATAATTCAGAAGCAGAGCAGAAACGGCTTGTCTTTTCGAATTGGGTAAATGACCGAAGCGATGATTCATTCTCATTACCCGAAGTTGTCCCGGAAGACGAAGCGGTAATATTGTTTACATCTGGAACGACCGGTAATTCCAAAGGTGTACTTTTAACACAGGGCGCGTTGTATCGAAGCGGACTACAGATGAGCGAAGTCTACGAATGGGAAACCCGCGATGTGTTATTATCCATGGGAGAATTGCACGCCATGAGCGGCCTTCGTAATCCTTGCATCGCGCCTTTATTCACAGGGGCATCTATTGTAGTGACCTCTTCAAGAGTACGAAGCAATGTGATAGCCCTTGCCCAGTGCATTCAAGAACGAAAATGTACGATACTAAACACCGTTCCTTCTGCAGTACGGCAATTTGATCAGTTTACAGAACGGATTGGACGGGAAATGCTTTCTTCCCTCCGCTGCTTGTTGTGCACCGGCAGCGATCTCTCGGAGGCCTTGATTCAGTCATTCGAAGAGCAATACGGAGTTCCGATATTGGATTATTATGGTTTGACGGAGACCTGCGGTTTCTGTATCGGTGTTCCCTTGCAAGGACGAGAAAATGCGAAAGGGACCCTCGGTTTACCTGTGGGATGTATTGCGCAGGTTGTAGACGAAAACGATCGGATTCTCGAGTTTGACCGGATCGGAGAATTGCGCATCTACAGCGAGAATTTAATGGATCGCTACTATAAAGAGGAAGCTCTTACGAATGCCGTTTTGAGAAATGGTTGGTTCTATACGGGTGACTTGGCCAAAATCAAGCCTGATAATCACATCGTTCTGACCGGTCGGAAAAAAGATATTATTAAGGATAAGTTTGGAAATGTGGTTTTTCCGGTAGAGGTCGAGCAATGTATATCGGGGCACCCAGGCGTTGCGGATGTCGTAGTGGTAGGATTTCGGCCTATGAACGAGGATGAAAAATTGGCCGCATTTATTGTTCCGCGCGACGAATCTGTGCAAACGGATGATTTATTGAGTGAATTACGAAGTCACATTCGTAATACGATCGGACCACATAAAATTCCACAGATTCTAAAATTACGAGGCGGGATTCCGATGAATTCCAATGGAAAACCCGATAAAAAAATATTAATAGACGAACTTAATTAAGGAATTAAAATTGCAAATGAATAACAAATATTATCCGGCCAGCTTTATTGAACTGTTTCAAACGATTGAAAAAAACTGCCCGGCAGGCAAACCTTTCGTTGTTACAGATACCACATTGACCTACGGACTAGCTGTGGAAAGAATCAAACGGCTGTCAAGTTTGTACCACAACATGGGGCTGCGCGCGGGTGATCGTGTAATCATTGCAACTAAAAACGACACCGACTTGATCGTTTTTTTCTTGTCCTTACTGCGATGTGGAATTGCCGCGGTGATCGTTGATCCCGAAACGAAGGCGGTTCGCCTGAAAGCATTGATAAAAAAATCGGAAGCTAAGGCGATTGCTGTGGATTCCGATTTACGTAAAGATTTACTTTTGGATGGCGGAGCTTTCCAGATAATTGAGATCAAAAAGGGTTTTGAAGGAAAAAGCACTTTACTTAAGAAACTGATTCAATCAAAACCTGTTGAAAAAAACGAGACGGCATATCCGTTTCTACTGGAAAACATTTTGCCGATGGATGATACTCAGGAAATTGATAACGATTTGGACGCGTACATACTATTTACCTCCGGTACGATCTCTGAACCAAAAGGGGTTACCATCAGCCACAAGAATTTGTTCGCGCATCTGGCCACCTTGAGTAAGCAATTTGACCATAGCCCGGATTCACGCATTTTAAATACGCTGCCGTTGGATCACACCGACGGCCTTATTCAAGGCCCTATGATCGCATTCTTTAATGGCGCAACGGTATTTCGTCCATTGAAATTTAGTATTCAAAATATCGGCAGCATATTGGATTCTGTTTACACTTACCGTATTACACATTTTGAAACCGTTCCGACCATGCTTGCTCTCATCAACAAGTTGGCAACCGGATATGAGGAAAGTTTTGCGACAGCCGATTTTCGTTTTATTATATGTTCTGCCGGATATCTGGAAACGGCCCTTTGGGAAAGTTTCGAGAAACGGTTTAAAACCAGAGTTGCAAATTTTTACGGGCTCACGGAAACGGTAACCGGCGGCATATTCTGCGGGCCCACGGATAAAGATTACCGAACAGGAACTATCGGCAAACCTGTTGACTGTGAAGTGCGAATTGTAGACGATAACGGGGCAGATGTTCCGGGAGGCGCTGTTGGCGAGATCATAATGAAGGGCGACCACATCATGAAAGGTTATTGTAATGCTCCGGAAGAAACGGAAAAAGTCTTGAAAAACGGATGGTTCTATACCGGTGACCTTGGATCGCGCGATGACGAAGGCTTTTACCGAATTGCAGGACGTAAGAAATCGATTATCAAGTCAGGAGGCATGAACATCAATCCGTATGAAATTATCGAAGTTGTCAATATGCATCCGAATGTTTTGGAGTCAGCTACGATCGGTTATCCGGACGACACATGGGGAGAAATTGTTGTCGCCTGTGTCGTATATAAATCAAACGCCGCTTTGCCGGACGGTGAACTTATTGAATTTATCCGAAAATATCTCGAGCCGTACAAAATACCTGCGCGCATTTGCGTCATGCCTTCTTTGCCTAAAAGACCTTCGGGAAAAATTCAAACAGAAGAGTTAAAACGTGCCGTTGAAAAATTATTGAAAGGCTCAGACGCAGCAGAAGACATTGATGTGGAAACGGTCATACTACAAACAGCGGCAAAATGTTTTCATGCCGACATCGGCTCCCTACGTATTGAGTATGGACCTGCGGAATTAACCGGTTGGGATTCGCTTGCACATCTGGAATTTGTCACCGAGATTGAAGACAAGTTAAATATTGAATTCACTACGTCTGACATCATGCGCATCGAACGGTTAGAGGATATAAAAACAATAGTTTTTTCAAAACTAAATGGATAAATGAATTATCAGAGCAAATCGTCCCCCATGTATGTTTGGGGTATGACGCTTATACTTGTATTCGTCGGCGTTGCTAGTTCTTTCTTTTTCGTTGATAGATCTTTTGTTCGTCAAAATATCGAAAGACTGCATCTATCCAGTAACGCAAGCGAAAAACGTGTAATTGCTATCGGCTCTTCTCTTTTGGGTCATGCCACATTTTACGACTATTTCATGTCAGATTTTGGCAGAGAAAAGGGTTTCGATGCATTTAACTTCTTACAGATAACGCGGGGAAGCGGATCGTTAGAAGATTTTGCCCCACTTATGCATGTAATGGCCACGGCAAAGCCAAACATTGTCGTAATCGAGTCCAATTTATTGTTGTTGCGTGATAACAAGATTAGCCGTCTTAATGTTGCGATAAGACGACACAAAAAATACCTGAGAAAAATCCTTTTTTTACCATTGCGTTACGTCCTCGGTTCAAAACCAAGAAAAATAGAAATGACAAGGGACCTGCCTTATGAGCCAGCAAGACTCAACCCTACGTTTCTTAAATTTGCGTTGGACGACATGAAAGAACAAGAGGTAAGAGACGTTGTTCTACCCATGGAAATGGAAGAGTTTATAATTTGTGCAAGAGAACAAAAAATAACGGTTATTCTTGCGGATGTTCCGCGGTATGAAATGTTAGAAGATGTGATACTTCAGTCGCCGATGAACCAACAAAAAATGTCCGCTCTTATTCTAGATCTTCAAACAAAATACGGAATAGAATATTTGAAGTATCCCGACAAACTTGGCTTGGATAACTATGTGGACTTTTATCATTTCAATCAAAAAGGGAGAGAGCGTTATTCTTACTGGTTATTATCCTGTTTGTCAAAACTCTAACGGAGTAATTACGTTTGACAGTATTGTCTATAAGTTTCATCATTTGCCTTGTCACTGCGGTCTTAATCGCATGGATTTTACCACGCGCATATCAATTGCCGGCCATCGCGGTCTTTACGGCGCTTTATATGGGTTACTATGCGCCGTTTTCGCTCGTCATCCTGCTTTTGACGTCTCTGTTAACCTATTATGTCAATAAACTCATTCATTATCAGGCAATTGCTGCCGCAGGATCGATCACCATACTTGCAGTCATTTTTCTATTGGCAAAAAGTTTCCAGAATATTTTTTCTGTGAATTTCAATCAGCAGATCATTACTTTGGGGTTGTTCTTCTATATTCTGAGGCAAATACACTACATAACTGAACGCCATAAAAAAAAACTGCCGGAGCACACTTTTTTAGATTATCTTTATTATTTGTTTTTCTTTCCAACGCTCATGGCAGGGCCGATCAATTTATTTCCTGAGTTCCGCCGGGATATTCATCGGAGACGGTTTGATCCGGAGGCCATTTCCCTGGGTCTTGAACGAATTCTTTATGGCTACGTGAAGATCGTCGTTTTGGCGAATTGGCTAGTAACCGGAAAAATGGCCGTTTACATTGAGTCCATATCTGCTCAGCACATTTCTGCGGCAGCTTACCTTGATTGTGTTCGTTACGGATTAAATCTCTACTTCCAGTTCTCCGGTTACTCGGATATTGCCATTGGATTATCGCTGGCAACGGGATTTCGGATCATAGAGAATTTTAATCATCCCTATTTAGCTAAAAACATCAATATTTTTTGGCAGCGATGGCATATTTCATTATCGAAATGGTGCAGGGACTACATTTTTATGACCGTTATATCGATTTCGAGAAAACCTATTCTCGCAGTGCTGTCTTCTATGATGGTGATAGGTTTGTGGCATGAACTTTCGCCGCGCTATATGGTCTGGGCGTTGTATCACGGATGCGGAATCGCCGTGTGGCATTTTTTTCAGCATTTTAAACGGAGGGTACAATTACCGGATTATTTCTGGTTAAAAAAAGGAGTGGCTGTTTTTTCAATCGCGTTCACGATGAATTTTGTCATTCTCAGTTTTGCAATTACTAAATCAGACAGTCTCGCTGATGCGTTCGAAGTTTATCTCACGATATTTAGTTTAGGAAAATAGCAAATGTATACCGTATTGTGTAAATTATTCCCGAAATCAGTTGCCGCCATTATTCTGGCGTTATGGTATACCGCACTTATAATTTTAACCTATGCGCTTTCTGCAGACCCGGCGGGAGAATTTAGGTATTTGTATTAAATCTTTTTGGGCAATATCATGCAAAACGGCTTGGGCGATCATTCGGAAAAAAAAAGATTTCCGTCGAGTCTGCAAACCAGGAGGGGTTGGGCCGAATATTTTGAAATGAAGCGGTCCACCGAACCTCACCTGCATCAAATTGAACCTACCAACCACTGCCCGTACAGCTGCATCATGTGCCCCCGATCACAACACATGAAGAGAGAACTTGGCTTTATGGACATTTCACTCTACCAAAAAGTCATAGATGAGGTATCGACGTATTCTGAACCGATTAGGTTGAAAGAGATAGAACTTTTTCATTTTGGCGAGTCCCTTCTCCATCCCTGTATAGATAAATTCGTGGGCTACGCGTCAGAACAAAAATTAAAAGTAACTCTTTCTGTCAATGGGCCTCATTTAACTCCCGAACTTTCCCGAAAGATCCTTGAACACCAACCGTTTAGGATTATCGTATCTTTGGATGGAAATGACCAAGAAACATATCAGGCCATTCGAGGACGAAAAGCAGATTTTGACAAAGCCGTACGAAACATAGATGCGTTGGCAGACACATTTCAGAGAGTGAAATCGGCCACGAAGATATCTGTTCGTATGATAGAGATCAAAATCAACCGGGAACAAGTATATGCATTCAAAAAAAGATGGCAAGATAAAAACATTGAAGTAGAAGTCAGACAGTTCTTTCCATGGGGAGAAAAGGATATGGTCGAACTTGGCAATTTTGAAAAATACCCTCCTGCCATGCCCTGCCCCTTTCCCTGGCAATATCTTGTTGTGCAATGGAACGGTGACGTTGTCCCATGTTGCAGGGACTACAATGCGGCTATAACACTGGGGAATGTAAAGAATGTTTCCCTTAAGGAGATATGGAACAGCGGCCGGTATGAGGAATTTCGGCAGCAAATGGCGAGCGGAAAGTTCCATAATAACCCCATCTGTTCTCCTTGTCTCGACCTCTATTACACCGAAAAAAACGATTGATTGTTGTCCCGAAAATCAGTTGGATTAAAGACCACAAGAAGCAATGAATCCCAGCCAAAATCCTATTGCAATTTAAAACGAAAAGAATTATTATAAAAACGTTTTCGAAGAGCAAACGGTACACGCTTTTCCCCGAGATCATCATTGTCGTTTCTACTGAAAGTGAAAAAAATAACGTCTCAAACCCTCCGGAATCTAAAACGAGGTTACTATGGTTCTGTATACCGGCCTTTTTTTGAATACGATCATCGAAGACACCCCGATCTACCAAAATTATATCCCGCTTCTTGTTCTCATGATCGTTGCGACCCTTATTCCGCTTGCGATTTTAGTCATCACAAATATCCTGGGCCCCAAAAAGCCGAGCGAGCGTAAACTTTCCGTATATGAATCGGGCATGCCTCCCGTGGGCGATGCGCATCCGAAATTCTCCATCAAGTTTTATATCATTGGTATGCTGTTCATCTTATTTGACATAGAAATTGTTTTCATGTATCCATGGGCGGTAATTTATAAACAATGGATATCGACAAGTGTTTTTATTTTGATTGAAGGGCTTGTCTTCGTGGGTATTCTGCTGGTCGGCTATATATATGCATGGAAAAAAGGCGCCCTGGACTGGGAATAACTCGATTGATGATTTTTAGTATTAGGTAATTATTATAAGCTGGGTAAATATTATGGCAGAAAAAATTGAAAATAATCCGACGCCAGAAAAACTGAAATCCAAATTCGGTTCGGACGTACTGAAAACAGAGGTATTCCGTAATCAGCACGCAATTGTCGTTAAGCGCGAACGTATTCTGGATATAATGAAATTTCTGAAAGACGATGCGGAACTCGCGTATGATTTCCTTGCGGATCTGACAGCGGTTGATTATCTCAAAATGGAAGTAAGCCCGCGCTTTCAGGTGGTTTACAATCTGCGTTCGATGAAACATAACCGGCGTGTGCGGATCAAAGTTCCCGTTCCAGAAAATGACTGTAAGATTGAAAGTGTGAGTGAATTATGGAAAACGGCAAATTGGCTGGAACGCGAAGTGTATGAAATGTACGGGATCACTTTTGAAAATCATCCCGACCTGAGAAAACTCCTGATGCCCGAATCGTATGAATATTTTCCGCTACGCAAGGATTATCCTCTGCGCGGAAAAGGAGAAAGAGACGCCGTTCTGCCGGAAGGCTCTTAGGAATGTTGAATTTTTAATCGAGATTTCTGAATTAGAAATTTTTTGAGTGTTCAGTAACGAGAACACATTAATAATAAAGGATTGACAACATGGAAGTCGATCGTTCAGAGGCTATAGAAGAATTTACAGTATCAACGTCCGAGGAATTGAAAGCGAAAGTTACAGGACGCAACAAGAAATTTTTGATCGGAACGGATGATGAGGAGTCGATCGAAGCCTGGAAGAAATCGGACACGATGTTTCTTAATTTCGGTCCGCAGCATCCTGCAACCCACGGCACGCTGCGCATGTTACTGGAACTCTCCGGCGAAAAAGTGGTCAAGCTCGATCCCCGTCCGGGTTATCTCCACACCGGATTTGAAAAATTAGCTGAGCATCACACGTTCAATCAGTTTATTGCGGTCACCGACCGGATGAATTATCTCTCTCCGTTATCCAATAACGTTGGTTTTGCCTGCGCCGCCGAAGAATTACTCGGCATAAAAATTCCACCGCGCGCCCAGTATATCCGCGTGATACAGGCCGAACTCTCACGTATCGCCGATCATCTTGTCAATATCGGCACGCACGCGCTCGATCTCGGTGCGTTCACTGTGTTTCTTTACGGATTCAGGCAGCGCGAATTCATTTACGATCTTTTTGAAGTATCGACCGGTTCACGTCTCACCACAAGCTATACCCGAATCGGCGGCGTTATGCGCGATTTTCCCGAAGGCCACGAGGAACAGATAGCCGGGTTCTGTAAACAATTTGATATCGTGTACGGAGAGATCGAAGGATTACTCAATCATAACAAAATTTTTCAAAACCGTACTCAGGGAATCGGAAAGATCAACGCACAGGACGCGATCAACTACGGCATGACCGGTCCTTGCCTGCGCGCGAGCGGTGTTCCGTACGATATTCGTAAGGACGAACCGTATCTTAATTACGACCAATTGGATTTTGACGTGCCGGTTGGTACGGAAGGCGACGTATTCGAGCGGTATCTTGTTCGTATGGAAGAAATGAGACAAAGCATCCGCATCATCGAGCAATGCCTTGCGCAAATGCAAAAAGGTCCGGTAAAGGTGGATGATCATACGATCGCCCTTCCGGACAAAAGCAAAGTGTACGGCAGCATCGAAGGATTGATTCATCATTTTAAACTGATTATGGACCATCACGGAATTGATATGCCGAAAGGCGAGATCTATCACGCGACGGAAGCGCCCAACGGCGAGCTGGGCTGGTTTATCGTCAGTAACGGCGAAGGCGTACCTTACAAAGTTCATGTGCGCGGGCCGTCGTTTGTTCATTTTTCTATGATGCCGAAATTGTCAGAAGGCGGGATGGTCAGCGACGGCGTGGCTATTTTGGGAAGTCTGAACGTGATCGCCGGAGAGTGCGACAGATAATTTTTTACAAACCCATTTTCTTAAGGTATAGTATGGCGTTAGAATTTTCTCCAGAAAAGAAAAAAGAAGTTGAGTGGACCCTTACACGGTACCCGAATACGCAGGCGGCTATGCTGCCCGTTCTGCATATCGCGCAATATCAATTCGGCTGCATCTCACATGAAGTGATGGAACTCGTGGCGAAGACGCTTGACCTTCCGGTTAGCCGCGTGCAGGACGTGGTTACTTTTTATACGATGTTTCACGAAAAACCGGTGGGAAAATTTCATATCCAGGTTTGTCACACGTTGTCGTGCGCCATTCGCGGCGGAAGTCAGGTTGTGGACTATTTGGAAAATAAATGCGGCGTAAAATGTAATGACGGCATTTCAAAGGATGGAAAATTTTCGATCACGAAAGTCGAATGCCTGGGTTCCTGCGGCACGGCGCCCATGATGCAGGTAAATGACGATTATTTTGAGAATCTGTCCAAAGAAAAGATCGACCAATTGGTTAATAAGTGGAAAAGTGAATAGTGCAGCCACAGAGTGCACAGAGGTTTTGAAATTCGTTTTTAGCTCTCAGTGATCTCTGCGGTAAAAAAAGGTATAAGGAATGGAAAAAGTTTTAACGAAAATGGTGGGTGTTGAGAACTCACAGAACATTGACGTTTATCTAAAACACGGCGGTTATCAGGCATTACCGAAAGCGCTGAAAATGACTCCCGACGAACTGATTCAGATGATGAAAGATTCCGGCGTGCGTGGGCGCGGGGGCGCAGGATTTCCTACGGGGATGAAATGGAGCTTTTTGCCTAAAGACAATCCGAAGCCGAGATACCTTTTGTGTAATGCGGACGAATCGGAACCGGGAACATTCAAGGACCGCGTACTGATGGAAGACGATCCGCATCAGGTCATCGAAGGATTGATTATTTCTTCGTTTGCTATCCAGGCGCATACCTGCTACATCTACATTCGTGGTGAATATGTGACCGGGGCTAAGATATTACATAAGGCTATCAATGAAGCGTATGAAAAAGGATACCTCGGAAAAAATATTTTAGGCAGCGGATTTGAACTTGATATTACCGTTCATCGCGGCGCCGGCGCTTATATCTGCGGTGAAGAAACCGGATTGATCGAGTCGCTGGAAGGCAAACGCGGATGGCCGCGTATCAAGCCTCCGTTTCCGGCAGTGTATGGCGTATTCGGATGCCCCACGATCGTGAATAACGTTGAGACGCTGGTGACGCCGATCCATATCATCAACCGCGGCGTGCAGTGGTGGAAAGATAACGAACCGAAACTGTACTGCATGAGCGGACATCTCACGCGTCCGGGCACGTACGAAGCGAAGATCGGCACCAATTTGATGGAGTTGATCAACGATCACTGCGGTGGAATTCCCAACGGAAGAAAATTAAAAGCCGTTATTCCCGGCGGTTCGTCCGTTCCCGTGCTGCGCGCTGAGGAATGCGACGTGGCGATGGATTTTGACGCGCTCGCTAAAGCCGGATCGGCTTTGGGTTCCGCCGGATGCATGGTAATGGATGATACCACCTGCATGGTCAATGCGCTGTGGAATCTGATGAAATTTTATTCTCATGAATCCTGCGGCCAGTGCACGCCGTGCCGTGAAGGCACGCATTGGCTGGAAATGATCTGCGGACGAATTGAAACGGGCAGAGGCCGGATGGAAGATCTGGAACTGATGCTTGAGACGGCGAATAACATTGCCGGACGTACGATTTGTCCATTAGGCGATGCTGCGGCGTGGCCGGTAGCAGGATTGCCGGACAAGAATAAAGGCGGCGATCTTAACGGCCAGAGTTTTATAAATAAGTTCCGCGAGGAATTTGAATATCACATAACCAACAAAAAATGTAAAGTAACGATTCCGCATGAGTGGAATTGATTCCTCCGCTCGGCGAGGAGGGTGTCATGAAAAAGTATTTAGTTCGGACTGCTATAATAGTTCTTTTTAGTATATCGGTTTCGGCAGTTTATTTAAGTTGTTCAGATGACGAAACCGCCATGTTCTTTGATTTAACGGGAAATTGGTCCGGAATGGCGGTTCCGCCTAACGGAGCCGCTTTGATTGATCTTAGTATTGTGCAGGATACTACAGGATATGTGACCGGAACTTTATACATTCGCGGTCAGGAACCGGATACTGCAACTATTTCCGGAACCGTGAGTAACGGTCGTTTCACCGGCACGGCTTCCAATATAGAATGCCCGGTCAACGTAGACCTTGAAATTGAGAATGATGGAACGGCGCTCGTTGGTAATGCGTCTGGCGAGGGTTCCGACACCTGTTCTGCAGAGTTTGTTTATCTTACGCTGTACAAGGACCTGCCGCCGTCCGTAAATGTAACCGGAACGTGGTCCGGGACCCATTCCAGTACTGAAGGCAGCGGAAGTTTCACTATGGTGATCACTCAGAGTGGCGAAACGGTGAGCGGGACAATTTATGACGAAGACACCACTGCCATAAACGGCCGCGTATTCGGCAATGCTTTTGCGGCCACAATCAGCGGTTCGGATTGCCCGATTCTGATTTTGATGGAAGTTAGCAATAATACCATGAATGGCGCTTATGCGAATACCGGCGAAGGCCCGGGCGAATGCTTGGATAAAGGAACCGTTGCCGCCAGCCGTTTGACGGGAAAACGTTTTCAAAATTAGAAATGATAACAGAAGATTGTAAAAGTAAAATTAGCGGGATTCAAAAATTTAGATAGAAAGTCATTTCTCTATGGCATTAATTAAGATCGATGATCAGGAAGTGGAAATCGCAAAAGGCGAAGTGGTCATTAATGCGGCTAAACGGGTCGGGATAGACATCCCGTTTTATTGTTATCATCCCGGCATGAAAATCGTCGCCAGTTGCCGCATGTGTCTCGTTGACATGGTCGGTATGCCGAAGCTGATGCCGGCGTGTTCTACCGCCGTTGGCGAATTACCGCCCGGGAAAAAATTAGAAGAAAAATACGATGCGGTTATTTATACCGATAACGATAAAGTGAAAACTGCGCGCCGCGCTGTATTGGAATTTCTGCTATTGAATCACCCGATTGATTGTCCTATCTGCGATAAAGCAGGCGAATGCAAACTTCAGGATTATTCATACGAACACGGCAATCATGAATCGCGCCTCATTGATCCGAAACGCATTCCGGAGAAAAAAGATCTTGGCCCTTCAATTTATTTATATACGTCCCGTTGTATCATGTGTTCACGCTGCGTTCGGTTTACCGAAGAAATATCCGGAACGGAGGAACTCAAAGTAACGCATCGCGGTTGGCATGCGGAAATTTCCGTAGCGCCGGGCAAGCCTCTGGATAATAAAATGATGGGCAATGTCGTGGATCTTTGCCCCGTCGGTTGTCTGATCGACAAGCATGAAAAATTCGAAGGGCGTGTATGGAATTTCGTTCAGACAGAAAGTGTCTGTCCGGGCTGCAGTAAAGGGTGTAATACCGTTCTCGATACCATGAAACATCAAAAATTGAATCTGGAAGAATTGGTTGATACCGTGTACCGCATTCGCCCGCGTGAAAATATGGACGTCAATCAATGGTGGATCTGCGACGACGGACGTTATCATCTTGAAGACGAGAAGAAGAAAAGCCGAATCCTTGTCCCGCATCAGCGCGAAAATGGAAAATTAACCGAAACAACATGGTTCAGCGCTGTCGCGTCGATATCCGAAAGGATCAAGTCCGCCGGAGCCGGACAGGTTGTTTTTATCGGCAGCCCGTACGCATCGAATGAAGAAAATTATTTGTTCGGTAAATTAGCTAAAGGGCTGAATGCCGCAACGGATGTTAGCAAACCTACGTCCGGCGATACACAGACATTCAAAACGGAGATGAATAAGTATCCGTTTACCATTGAATCTGAAAAAGCCCCGAATTTCCGTGGAGCAAAAGACGCGATAGGTTTAACGGATTCCAAGATCGATCAGTCGCTGTCGAAAAAAGTTGTGGTCATGCTCGGCAGTCATAATGTGGAATTAAAATCCAAACCCGAAACGTTGATCGTGATCGGCTCGTTCGAAGATGCAGTGACAAAGCAAGCGGATATTTTATTGCCGGCGGCGCTCTTTACGGAAACGAGCGGAACCTATACAAATAAAGACGGATTGGTTCAGAAGTTTAATAAAGCGATCAATCCTCAGGGCGATTCCAAAGCGGTATGGCAGATAGTGATTGATCTGGCGCAGGCTTCCGGACTGGATTGGTATTACGAAACGATCGGCGATGTGGCCAAAGAAATGATGCTAAATGCAAGCGGGTTCAAATCCGTTGACCTCGGTACACTTTACCCGCAGTTCGTTTTACAAGATGAACAAGTGGTTGCGTAACTCATTTTACCAAAGAGACTAAAATTATGGAAATATTTTATCCCTACATCTTCATGGGTATTTTGTTAGTAACGTGGCTGACCAGCGTTCCCGTCATGGTTCTTGTTGAACGCAAAGTCAGCGGGTGGCTACAGTATCGAGTCGGCCCAACCCGTGTGGGACCATGGGGGTTATTACAGCCGATCGCCGACGCGCTGAAGTTTTTATCCAAAGAAGATGTGGTACCTCATCACGTTAACAAATGGCTGTACATTTTTGCCCCGGCTTTGATGGTATTTCCTGCGTTTTTTGTTATAGGAGTGATTCCCCTCGGAATCCTGACGTTGGGCGGCAAAGAAGTTCTGGTGCAAATCGGACATACCAATATCGGCATTTTGTACGTCTTGGCCGTTTCGTCGCTGGTGGTTTATAGTATTACATTCAGCGCGTGGGCATCCAATAATAAATATTCACTTTTGGGCGGGCTTCGCTCGGCCGCGCAGATGATGAGCTACGAACTGCCCATGGGGCTTTCTATTTTGGGAACGATCATGCTGGTGGGATCGCTGCGGCTGGAGGATATTGTTAATTTTCAGATGAATTCAGCCTGGGGTATTGTGTGGCAGCCGCTCGGCGCGCTTATATTTATTGTCACTGCATTTGCAGAGACTAATCGGTTACCGTTCGATCTTGCTGAAGCGGAGGCGGAACTCGTGGGCGGTTATCATACGGAATACAGTTCGATGAAATTTGCCATGTTCTTTCTGGGCGAGTACTGCAACATGCTCACCGCGTCCGTTATGATCACATTATTATTTCTCGGAGGATGGAATGTACCTTTTGTGCAGGGGATGAATTTAGAGCCGCTTACTCTGCAGGTGATTCAAATTGCCGGTTTGGCATTGAAGGTTGTTTTTCTCATGTTCTTTTTTGTTTGGGTACGGTGGACGCTGCCGCGTTTCCGGTATGATCAGTTGATGAACTTTGGCTGGAAGGTCTTGATTCCACTGGCTCTGGCCAATGTGGTGATCACAGCAATCGTGATGGCAATCATAAGTTGATGCTCGATAAAAGTAGAAGCTCAAGAATGATAATAATAAGAAGGAAATAGATATGGCTGTTTCGGTTAAAAACGTAACGGTGCCGCGCGGCAAGAACTGGGTTGACAATACGTATGTTATTCCGGTGATCAAAGGGTTGATCATCACACTGAGGCATATGTTCAAGAAGCCTATTGTCTTAAATTATCCGGAAAACAAAAAAGTGCTTCCGCCGAATTACCGCGGCTTGCACATGCTGACCCGGGACGATCAAGGCCGAGAAAAATGCGTTGCCTGCGAAATGTGTTCTACCGCATGTCCTGCCGACTGCATTCGTATCGTTGCTAATGACAGCGGCGATGTATGGAAAGATAATTTTGAAAACCGCGAAAAACATCCGATCGTTTTTGAGATTGACGAACTGCGCTGCATATTCTGCGGCATGTGCGTGGAAGCCTGTCCGGAAGACGCGATCGACATGACCGACATGCATAATTTAGCCGATTACACACGCCAGGATTTTATTTACGATAAGGAACGATTGCTCGGAGTTTATGATGAATATATTAAACGTCATCCTGATCACGCAAAACGCCGTGACGGTGAATTCAAGGCGATGAAGAACTCCAGTTACTTTAGCGTAGTCTCGGTGGAAAACGCAAAAAAGCCGGGCGGGCATTAAGATTATTTTTAGCAAAGGATAAGCAGAGGTTTTTTATGGACAGTTTCATGCAATATTTTATGATAAATCCGGTATTCTATATTTTTGCCGGTATTGCGGTTTTACTCGCTATTGCGATGCTGACGATGGATAATCCGGTCTACAGCGCGATTTTTATGGTACTGACGTTTTTCTGTATCAGCGTTATCTATATTACGCTGGAAGCTGAGTTCATAGCGGCCATTCAGGTTCTGGTTTATACCGGGGCGATCATGGTTCTCTTTCTCTTTGTTATTATGTTGCTGAATTTAGGACGCGAATCGGATTTAGTCGAACGTTCCGGGCCGATGAAATACATTTCAATATTACTCGCGTTTGGAATTTTACTTCAGATCGGCTTTGCCGCGAAAGTAACATTCAGTATCGGCGAAAAAGGCATGTATCCCATAGAGCAAGTGAGGCTTGCCGGTAATACGGAAACGATCGCGTCACTACTCTTTTCCCAATATGTATATCCTTTCGAGATCGCATCCGTCTTATTACTGCTGGGCATGGTTGGGGCGATCATTATCTCAAAAAAGAAACAAGAATAACGCTGGAGTGATTGTATGGTTCCGATTTCTCATTATTTAATATTAACCGCCATTTTGTTTACCCTCGGAGTAATCGGTGTTTTGACTCGCCGGAATGCGATCATCGTATTCATGTGTATCGAACTCATGCTCAATTCGGTAAATTTAAGTATGGTGGTCTTTGCCCGTTTTCTGGATTCTATGGACGGACAGATCGCGGTATTTCTTATTATGACCGTTGCCGCGGCAGAAGTTGCCGTTGGATTGGCTTTGATCGTGGCCATTTACCGAAAGAAAGAATCGATCAATATCGACGAGATGCATATCATGCAAGGATAGTTTCATTTGAGCTTATTGAAATGAATTTTTCGGAGAAATTGTGATGGAAATGATAATTCTTCTTATCCCTTTGATTCCGCTGGCCGGTGCGATCTTAAATACGTTTTTTGGCCGAATGCTGGAAGGGCAGCACCGTACTGAAGAAGGGGAAACGCACGAAAACCATGAATCCAAACCTATTGCGGGTTATCTCGCCAATATTATGGTTGGGATTTCATTCATACTGTCATTGGTTGTTTTTTTCAGAGTTCTCAACGGTGAAAAGTTTAATGTGGATTACTTTGATTGGATCGTTGTTGCCGACCTGAAGATCACGCTGGGATTTCTGATTGATCCGCTGTCCGCGACCATGCTTCTGATCGTAACGGGCATCGGTTTTCTGATCCACGTATATTCGCTAGGCTATATGGGCCACGACCCGGACCGCCCGCGGTTTTTTACTTACCTTAATTTGTTTATTTTTTCCATGCTCATGCTTGTCATGGGCAATAATTTAGTCGTGATGTTTTTTGGATGGGAAGCCGTAGGACTTTGTTCGTATCTGCTGATCGGATATTATTACAAAAAGAAAAGCGCATCGGATGCCGGTAAGAAAGCTTTTATTGTAAACCGAATAGGTGATTTCGGATTTGGACTGGGGATCTTTCTCGTTTTCGGTACATTTGGCACCGTTCATTTTGAACCGCTATTTGTGGCGATTCAAAATCATCCTAATTTATTTGCGATCGGAACGACCATGACCGCGATCGGTATGTTGTTGTTCGTCGGAGCGATGGGTAAATCAGCCCAGGTTCCGTTATTCGTCTGGTTACCCGATGCGATGGAAGGCCCGACGCCGGTTTCCGCTTTGATCCATGCCGCCACGATGGTGACTGCGGGCGTATTCATGGTCGCGCGATGTAATCCGATTTTTTCTTTTGATATCGGACCGGTAAGTCATATTATGGGCATGAGCGCAGGCGATCTCGTCACGTACGTAGGCTGCGCGACCGCAGTTTTCGCCGCGACAATAGGATTGACGCAAACGGATATCAAAAAAGTTCTGGCCTATTCCACAGTCAGTCAATTAGGCTACATGTTCATCGGCGTCGGCGTCGGTGCGTATGCGGCTGGCGTATTCCACCTTCTGACCCATGCATTCTTTAAAGCTCTCCTTTTCCTTGGCGCCGGAAGCGTGATCCATGTCATGGAACACGCGTTCCATAAAGTTCATCTCCACGATGATCCGCAGGACATTCGCAATATGGGCGGACTTTTCTCCAAAGCAAAAATAACCGCGATTACATTTATTGCAGGCTGGATTGCAATCAGCGGTATTCCGCCGTTCTCAGGTTTTTTTAGTAAGGATGAAATATTGACAGCTGCGTACCATAAAGGTTATAACGGCGTTTTCTGGTTAGGTATTATCGGCGCCACGATGACGGCGTTTTATATGTCGAGATTGGTTTTTCTAACATTTTTTGGCGAAAGCAGAACGAAACCGGAAGCGCGAGAACATTTGCATGATTCCGGATTTACAATGACCGTGCCGCTGATGATCCTGGCGTTTTTCGCTGTGGTTGCCGGATTGATCGGAGTTCCGGAAGCATTGGGCGGGCACAATTGGTTTGGTCATTTTCTTGCGCCGGTTGTCGGTGAACATGCTGCGCCGGGAGGGCATCACGGATTTAGCGAAGGTATGCTGATTACCATCTCGATTCTTGCCGGCGTCATAGGGATTGGTTTTGCATACATAATGTACATAAGAAAAAATATTGATGCGGATAAATTGGCCGCCGACTACAAACCCATCTATACAACGCTGCTTAATAAATATTATGTGGACGAAGCATACGATAAATTTATTGTGTCGCCGATCAAATGGTTTTCGGATAACGTTTTGTGGAAATGGACTGACATCAAATTGATAGACGGGCTGATCAAATTTATTGCAGTTACTATTGATTTGACGGGAAGAGTGCTCAGATTATTTCAAACCGGTTACGTACAAACCTATGCTTTCTTTATTTCGCTGGGTGTTGCAATGGTCATTTATTATCTCATGAAGTAGTTCAGATCTTAAGATAAGAGGCTTTTTAATGGAAACTTACAGTGCAATCGTTTTATCGTTATTGATATTTGTTCCTCTCGCCGGCGTGGTGATGCTTGCTTTTATTCCGCGCAGCCAGGAGAACACCATAAAAACCGTTACGCTCGGCGTCGCTTCGCTCGTGTTTATACTTTCTGTGCCGATGTATTTTGCATACGATATTTCCAATCCGGACATGCAATTTGCATACATAGCGAACTGGATACCGAATTGGGGCGCATATTATTCTATCGGCGTTGACGGGCTCAGCCTGCTGCTTATTTTGTTAACGACTTTTATCATGCCGTTAGCCGTGATCGCATCGTGGAAAAGCGTTCATTTTCATGTCAAAGGATTTATGATCTCGCTGCTTCTGCTGGACGCAGGAATGGTCGGCGTTTTCTGCGCGCGCGACATGCTTTTGTTCTATGTTTTCTGGGAAGCGATGCTCGTTCCGATGTATCTGATCATTGGCATTTGGGGGCATGAACAGCGTATCCGGGCGGCCGTAACATTCTTCATATATACGATGGCAGGCAGTTTATTCATGCTTGTTGCCATTATCTATATGTATTTTCAAACGGCCGCGGTTGTCGTAGATGGAACCCTTATTTCCAACCACTCCTTCGCAATTCAATCGTTTATGGCGCTGCAATTGCCCTACGACACGCAGGTCTATTTATTCTGGGCATTCGCGTTAGCGTTCATGGTCAAAGTCCCGATGTTTCCGTTTCATACCTGGCTTCCGCTCGCGCACGTGGAAGCGCCGACGGCAGGCTCCGTTGATCTTGCCGCTATTCTTCTTAAAATGGGGCCCTACGGATTTATGCGATTCTGCATTTCTTTTTTCCCTGCAGTATCGGAACAATATACTCCGGTCATCATTGTACTTGCTCTGGTCGGAATTATTTATGGTGCGCTTGTGGCCATGGTGCAGCCCGACGCGAAAAAATTAATCGCCTATTCCTCCGTAAGCCATTTGGGGTTTGTAATGCTGGGCATTTATTCTATGAATATTCAGTCTTGGCAGGGCGCCATGTTGATCATGGTCGGACACGGTATTTCCACCAGCGCGCTTTTCCTTATGGTCGGTTTATTGTATGACCGGCGTCATACGCGTTTGATAGAGGAGTTTGGAGGCCTTTGGAAAGTCATGCCGGTATTTTCAGTGATATTCATGGTCGTATGTTTATCGTCTCTTGGCTTGCCGGGAACGAACGGATTTGTAGGCGAATTTCTTGTTTTGATCGGCTCATTCAATTCATCATTGGATCACGCAAGACTTTACGCGACGATCGCCATGCTGGGCGTGATACTCGGGGCCGTTTATCTGCTTTGGATGTACCAGCGCATTGCGTTCGGCGAAATCAAAAACGAAAAGAACAAGTCACTTAAAGATTTGTCTCTGCGTGAATACGCCTTACTGATCCCGTTTGTACTGCTGATTTTCTGGTTCGGCGTATATCCTAAAACACTGACCGACAAAACCGAAGCCACGATGCAGAAAAATCTGAAGTCGTACAAAACTGCGATTGAAAATGCCAAGACGACGTCCCCCGGCAACGAAATGAAAAAAAACGTAAACAATCTGCAAGTTAAATGATTTTCAAATGGTGGTGAATTTCAGGCTCCATTGTTCAACGCTCATTCTGCTTTTGTTCATTCCGTCGCCATTGCCGGCTTCTGATCGTTCGGGTTTTATAGAGTCTTCAGACAGCGTAAGAATTTATTATGAATGTGACGGGCATGGCGAACCTTTGGTTCTCATCGCCGGCGGGCCCGGAGATTCACACACCTATTTTAAACCGTATTTCAATAAACTAGCCAAAAAATATACCATAATATATTTTGACGCCCGCGGCCGCGGCCGTTCGACTAAACCGTCCAACGGGTCTTACAGTGTAGACAAGGACGTGGAAGACCTTGAAAATCTGCGAAGCAAGTTGGGCTACTCTAAACTTAATATCTTTGGCCACTCGTACGGCGGTATAGTTGCAGAAAGTTATGCTCTTACTTATCCGGACAAAGTCGGGCGGCTTATACTGTGTAACACCTTTCACAGCGCCGACGGATGGCAGGACAATATTGACAACTGCAATCGCCACATCCAGCAGAGTTATCCGGGCGAGTGGAAAAAACTTACGGGTCTGCGTCAGCGCATGACATCCAACACAAAAGAGTGGCGTGAAGCATACGATCCGTACATAACTAATCTGTATTGGTTCAGCGTTGCAAAAAGAAAGAAATATCTGGCAACCTATCAGACGTTGAGACGCGCTGAAGATGATTTTTCGGAAGATGTGTATTATGCGATTATTGGTTCGGATCCTGATTTTCAAGTCAACGGCACCATGAAGGAACTCGATCTTAGGGACCAACTAAAAACACTGCGGATACCAACTCTCATTCTAGGAGGACGCGCTGACAGAATTGCAACGGTAAAGCAGGCAATGGAAATTCATGATTCCATTCCGCAGGCAAAAAAATATATTTTTGAAAAAAGCGGTCATTTGCCGTTCGTTGAACAGAATAAAAAGTTCATTCATACGCTTGAACAGTTTCTAAAATAAAACAGGACAACGCATTGCCGGAAAAACATCACATACTCTGCCCCAATTGTGCAAAGACGACCACACTTGATCAGGGCGTTTGTCCGTTTTGCCGTTATACTTTTGCTGCGGATATAAAAAAATTTATTTCCTTATATAGCGATGTCATCGACAACGGCTTAGATGTTACGTCTGACCAGATCTTGAAATTAGTGCAGGCACAGCGTTTCGAAGATGCGTCGTATCTCATTCAGACATTATTTGAAAAAGCGTATATGCATGACGCCGATTTTAGGAAAATCGCATTTGCACTTCATGACCGGCATAAAGATGCATTGGCGTTAATTTGTTCCGAAAAAGCGCTTCAGATAAACCCGCAAGACCCGTGGAATCACCACTGTGCCGCGCAGTGTTATGGCGAGGTCGGCATACTCGAGAAAGCCGTAAAATACGGACAGGAAGCCGTTCAACTTTCGCCTAACGAACCGAGACACCACACGCTGCTCGCCGATATATTTGATAAACAAAATCAGTACACTGCTTCAGCGAAAGAATATATGCATGCGATTGCTCTAAACGATATGTATGAAAAAGATTTTGACAACATCATCGACGACGCCGTCGATGTCGCCCAGGTGGAGGCGTATTATATCGAACTTCAGAATAGTTATCCAAATTCTGTGTCCATTTACCATGCTATGGGTAATCTGTATCTCGCCAAACTTCATTTTGAAAAAGCCGAGGAGTGTTACAAGAAGGCTTTGACCGTAAAACCCAACCAACCTGTTTTGCTGAATAAACTGGCAGATGTATATCAGAGGGAAAACAAAACGGATTTGGCGCTGGTCGAATATAAGAAAGCTCTCGCTATCGATGGAAAAAATATAGAAAGCTTAAGAAGCCTTGGAAAACTGTACAAGGAAAAGGGCAATTGGGCTGAAGCGCTTACCTATTTTGAGAAAATTCTAAAACTTAATTCGAGAGACAGCAACGCCGCGTATGAAACTAAGGAAATGTACCGAAAACTGAATAATTCGCAGAAAGCAATCGAGGTAATGAAAGAGTACCAGAAAGCGGATGTCAGTTATTTTAACTGGGCCATGCATCATATTTTTGAAATTCTATATTACGATCTGAAGGACGATTTACAGCTCAGCGAGCTGGTGGAAAAAACCTATCCTAACAAAGTCAACGATTCATTCGTCTACGACTACTATGGATACAGCCTGATGAACCTTGGACGAATGGAAGAAGCGGTTAAATCTTTTGAACGATTCGTTGAACTTGAACCGAAGAATGCGCGTGTCATGCGTGAATTAGGGCGGGTTTTCTGCGATCTTCAAAAATACCAGGATGCGATCGATGTATTAACGAAATCGTTTGCGATTGAAAGTAAGAATTCGTACGGATTTTATTATCTCGCGCTGGCCTATCATAAATTAGGTAAAGACGACATTGCCAAAAGGACACTGGAAGACGGAAAGCAATTCGATCCGAATTATAAATGGTTTGATGATTTGCTCTTTGAAATTGATCCGAACTATCAGTCCGCTCAGACGTCACATGAAAAGGCGGCTCAAGACACAAGTACGTCTACTTCAACGGGTGTTTTAGGTGAATCGGTCATTGCCGGTATGCCTAATTTTCTTCGCGATCTGACGCAATTGGCCGGCGAAGGTAAGATCGATAATATATTTGGGCGGGAAACGGAGTTACGTGAACTGATCGAGGTCTTGTGCCGCCGGAGTAAGGCTAATCCGCTGATCGTCGGCCAGCCCGGTGTCGGTAAAACCGTGCTGGTCAATGGTTTGGCGCATCTTCTCGCCAAAGGAGAAGTGCCCGATATTCTCAGGCAATACCGATTACTGGAACTTGAAGTATTTGCCGTCGTGGCCGGCACGCGTTACGTAGGAACGCTTGAACAAAAATTTATGCAGCTGGCGCAATTTTGTCGCTCCAATAAAGTGATCATTTTTATCGATGAGCTGCACACCATGATGGGAGCGGGTTCATACAGTTCACATGAAACGGGCGGGCTTGATGAAATGTTCAAACCGTTGATGACCCAGCCGGATTTTAAATTAATCGGCGCGACCACGGATGAAGAATATCAGAAAAACATTGCAAAGAGCGGCGCCTTTGACCGGCGCTTCACGCGCATTACGGTATTTGAGCCCGGCAAAGACGAAACGATGAAAATCATTGAATCGCTTCGGGGCAAACTCGAGCCGTTTTATCATGTTACTATCAGCGAGAGAATGCTGCGAACCGTCGTGGACCTGTCAGAAAAATACGTTAAGAACAGATTTTTTCCTGACAAGGCCTGCGATATTCTTGAACGCTCAGCTATTAAAGCAAGCCTGGCCCGCCCGCATAACAGCTTGGAAACACTGGCCGTTGGTGAAAAGCATATCGTTCAAGCCGTGTCTCAAGTCACGCGCATTCCGGAAAGTAATATACAAATTGAAGCCATGGGCGGGATGGCATCTTTGGAAGACCGCCTGCGCTCGCGTGTAATCGGACAGGAGGATGCAGTAGTTAAAGTTGCGGAAGTAGTGCGCATGACCAAAAGCGGTCTGGATATTAATCCCGACCGTCCTGACGGCGTGTTTCTGTTTGTAGGGCCGACGGGCGTTGGGAAAACGGAACTTGCCAAAGCCCTGGCGGAAGCGCTGGAGGGAAGCGAAAAACGTTTGGTGCGAATTGACATGTCGGAATATAATGACCAGTACGCTTTGTCTAAATTAATCGGAACGGCGCCGGGTTTTGTAGGGTACGAAGACGAAGGGCGTTTAACCAAAGCCGTTCGTGAAGATCCTTCTGCAGTGATTCTTCTGGACGAAATTGAGAAAGCGCATCCGAAAATATACGAAGCTTTCCTGCAGGTTTTTGACGACGGGCGCATGACAGACGGAAAAGGGCAGACTATTTCTTTTTCCCACTCCACGATCGTCATGACGTCCAATCTCGGCGCGGAACATATTTACGGCAAGGTCAAACTCGGGTTCACCGGTGGAAACGTCGATGAAAACGCAGAGATCAAAGAAGCGATTACGGAATCGCTGCGCAAACATTTCACACCGGAATTTCTTAACCGCGTCGATGAAACCATATTCTTTAAATCTCTTGATGAAAACGTGTTGCAGCTTATCGCGCGCCAGAAAATAGAAATGATAATAAAACGGTTTGAAGAAAAAGAGATACGCATTCACATCGACGATGAAGTCGTCGGATTATGTGTCAGAAATTTGGACATACGGCGCGAAGGCGCGCGTGGATTAAACCGCTCTATGGAAGAGACGATCTCACGACCGTTGTCTAGGGTGATGATCGAAAACCCGACGTGCAGGGCGTATACGATCAAGCGGCACGAAAATGAAGTGCTTATTTTACGCGGAGCGTAAATATTTTAAATCTGTAATAACTTAAATTCTTGGAGGACTTGTGGAAATAATTATACCCGATACAAACATGATGGCAATATTGCCTCAGATCATACTGTGCATCGGCGCGTGTCTCGTTCTGCTGCTCGGCGTTTTTGCGCATGGTATGAGAAAATGGATAGGTTACATATCTTTTTTTACATGTATGCTGGCCCTGATCAGCGTATTCATGTCCTGGGACATGAATATTACGGCATTCAGCGGAATGATCACTATTAATTATTTTACAAACGCATTCTCCGCAATCATTCTAATGAGTTCCGCGCTGATCTGCCTCGTCACCCGTGACGATGTGGATGAACATAAGATCGGCGAATTCTTCTCGATAGCGTTGATGTCCACCATGGGTATGCTGGTCATGGCTTCAAGCCTCAATCTCATGGTGATTTTTCTCGGTCTGGAGATCATGTCCATAGGACTCTACGTCATGATCAGTTTGAATCGCGCACGCATTCGATCGCTCGAGGCCGGAATGAAATACTTCCTGCTCGGGGCATTTTCATCTGGATTTTTTCTATATGGAATTTCTCTGACATACGGCGCCACCGGCAGTTTTGATCTTGCGCGGATAGCGCAATATTTGCAGACCAACAATTTACTCGGCGATCCGCTTATGATGGCCGGTTTAGGTTTGCTCCTGATCGGATTCGGATTTAAAGTTGCGCTGGTTCCTTTTCACATGTGGTCGCCCGATGTATATCAGGGATCTCCCGCGCCGATCACGGCTTTCATCGCCACCGGCCCAAAAGCCGCGGCCTTTGCAGCATTCGCACGGGTTTTCATAGATACGTTCGGCGGGTTGCATTTGGATTGGTCCAATGTGCTTTTCTGGATTTGTATTCTGAGTATGGTTGGCGGAAATCTTATGGCGTTAATCCAAACCGATATTAAACGTATGCTTGCGTTTTCAAGTATTTCGCATGCCGGGTATATTATCATGGCGATCATCGCAGGGCCTGTACTAATGACAAGCGATCCAACCGCGGCGCCGGCATCCATTATCTATTATGTGATGGTTTATGCTCTGACCAATATCACTGCGTTTACGATCATCCATGTTTTCGAAAGCCGTGAGGGTAAGAATCTCAAAGTAGACGACTTTGCCGGCTTTGGATTTCGTTATCCGCTATTAGCCGTCAGCATGTCCATCTCTATGTTGTCCATGGCAGGATTTCCGTTGACCGGCGGCTTCATCGGAAAATTCCAGGTTTTTTCAGCAGCCGTAGATGCGGGGTATGTGGTGCTGACGATCATCGCCGTTATCACGACGGTCATTTCGGTGTATTACTATCTCGGCGTTATGGTTAAGATGTATTTCAGCGATGCGGAGCAGGAACTGGAAGATATTTATGTTTCAAAAAGTACCTGGGCAACCATCCTTATAACGAGTACAGGATTGATTTTACTGGGAGTAATTCCTTCTATTCTCGCTGATGTTGTTAAAGGATTATTCCATCTTATTTTATAATCGGCAATACTGTGAAAGCGATACCCGTTAGTTCTTGCCGAATGGTGAGAACTAATTTTTTATCTACCTACGAAAGTTAAAATGAACGTCGCAGTAATTTTAGGCGGGACATCCAGCGAGCGCAATGTTTCTCTTGCCTCTGGAACGGCAATCGCCAAGGCGTTGAAACAGAGCGGCCATGATGTCATTCTTCTCGATCCTGCTTTTGGAAAAAACCAGAAGCTTCAACCTTTCACGCAAGTTGGCGTGACGCCGCCGGAACAAACAGAACTGGATCGTCTTCCGGCAGAGCAAGGGAAAGCGCTATTTGATCTTGTTGAAATTATTTTATCCAAGAAAATCGATATTGTATTCAATGCCTTGCACGGCGGCATTGGGGAGAACGGGATTATCCAATCAATATTTGAAGCGGCGAAGATCAATTATACCGGATCCGGCGTGATGGCGAGCGCATTGGCGATGAATAAAGTCACATCTAAATATATATTTCAATCATGCGACGTACCGACACCGCCGTTTTTATTTTTTAAAAAAAGTACGGAGTGGACAATAGTTCGCAAGGCCATCGTCTCGGCATTTCAATTTCCGATCGTTATAAAACCTAACGAGGAAGGCTCGACCGTTGGCTTGAGTATTGTGAAAGATGAAGAAGCCTTGGGCGCGGCGTGGGACAAAGCGATACATTACGGGCATGTATTGGTCGAAAAATATATAGCCGGTCGCGAACTGACCGTTGCAGTTCTCGGCGATCAGGCTTTGCCGGTAATTGAAATCATTCCTGAAGGCGGATTTTATGATTACGAACATAAATATACCAAAGGCAAAACCAGCTATGTTTGTCCTGCGGATGTTACAAAGGCCATTTCTGAAAACGCAAAGAGTTTTGCCGTGAAGGCTTTTGAAGGATTGGGATGTAAAGCGTACGCCAGAGTCGATTTTCGATTGAGCGAGAATAACGAACTATACTGTCTTGAAGTCAATACCTTGCCGGGCATGACCGAGACCAGCCTCGTGCCTAAAGCGGCCAGGGCGAATGGGATGGAGTTTGAAGAATTAATACAAAACATTGTCACATTTTCATTAACCAAAAATTAGACATTCAAATGTTACATTAATAATTCAGGGGAGTCAGATTATGTCTTACAAAAACATCCTATTCGAAATCAAAAACAAGATCGCCTATATCACGATCAACCGCCCGGATAAATTAAATGCGCTTAATTCGGAGACGTTCAACGAATTACACGACGCATTCATCAAAGCGAATGAAGATCAAGGCGTAGTCGGAGTCATCCTAACCGGTAGCGGTGAAAAAGCGTTTGTTGCGGGCGCGGATATTACGGAACTGGCTGTGCAGACACCGGTCACGGCAAAAGAGTTTGCTCTACGCAGCGAGGTTGTTCTGTGTTATATCGAACGCATGAGCAAACCGGTGATCGCGGCGGTGAACGGCTTTGCGCTGGGCGGCGGGTGTGAACTTACCATGGCGTGCCACATGCGCGTTGCTTCGGAGAGTGCAAAGTTCGGCCAGCCCGAAGTCAATCTCGGGCTGATCGCAGGAAACGGCGGCACGCAGCGTCTGCCGAGACTAGTTGGTAAAGGGCGCGCGATCGAACTTCTCTGCACGGGCGACATGATCTCCGCTGAAGAAGCGTATCGAATCGGGTTGGCAAATAAAATTACAAAAAAAGAAGAACTGATTTTAACCTGCGAAAAAGTATTGAACACGATCGCCTCCAAAGCGCCCGTGGCGGTGAAGCTGACGCTGGAGGCGGTGCAAAGCGGCATGGAAATGACTTTAGCCGAAGGGTTGAATTTTGAGGCGAACTTATTCGGTCTCGTTTTCTCGACAGATGATATGAAAGAAGGAACGAAAGCGTTTATCGAAAAAAGGAAAGCGGATTTCAAAGGGAAATAGCAATAAACCTAAGCTGAAAGATTTGTTTTGAATGTAAATATTGTCATTATATCCTTCGTTACGGTTCTTGCTGTGATCGTATCTGTCATCACAAAAAGAATTAATATCGAATGGGCGCTAAAGGCGTGGGTCAAATTGGTTTTTGTTTTCATGGCAGGGATTGGAGCCGCAATCATCATTATGGAAAGCCGCGGCATTGATCAATTTCTCGAGATGAGAGAATGGCCGACCGTCGAAGCAAAAATAACTTCGTCGCGGGTCGAAGGACGAAGAGCATTTCATCCGGAAATTATTTATGAATATACGGTCAGCGGTGAAACATATACCGGAACAACCGATATGGGCGTCCCGGGATTTGGAACTAAAGCCAACCGACTAAACGTTGCGTCAACGAATGTTGTTCACAATCCCGTAGGCAAAATAATTACCGTACATTACGATCCGCAAAACCCCTCTTTCTCGCAATTACGAATTGTTCCGACCTATACGGCGTTCATTTTATTATCAGTTGCTTCGATGTTATTCGGCACGGGTTTGTGGGGAGTATTTTCTGCTTTTATAAAGAAAAAGCAGAAAATAGGTTATTGATTTTTAGCAAAAGCTTGTATAGATTTTCATAGTTATTCTGAGAAATCTACATGCAGTAAACATCCTGCCTTTCATTTACAAGCGTCGATTTCAATCTACATAATATCTTATACGGAGATTCAATATGAAAACGTTTACACCCGACAAGATCCGAAATATTTGTCTTGCTTCACACGGCGGCACCGGAAAAACGACGTTAGCCGAATCGATACTTTTTGTAACCGGAACCAAAAAACGATTTGGAACAGTGGATGAAGGAAGCACCGCCAGCGATTATAATGCAGATGAGATTGAAAGAAAATTTTCCATTAATACCTCTTTGATGCATTGCGAATGGAACGGGCACAAGATCAATATTCTGGATACCCCGGGTTATGCCGATTTTAGAGGCGAAGTGAAAGGCGCGATGAGAGTAGCGGACATGGTGATCATTCCTGTCAGAGCAACGGCTTTGCTTGACGTGGGAACGGAGGTGGCCTGGGACTATGCCGCAGAATACAATATTCCGGTGATGTTCGTTGTAAATGAACTGGACAAAGAAAATTCAAATTTCGATAAGACGTTTGATGTGATCGTCGAGCGATTTGGAGGCGAGCGTCATTTTGTTGAAATCGGATTCCCGGTTGGCGAAGGGCGGCCGGACTTTAACAAAATATTTGACACGATCAAAACTCAATTACTCAAATTCGAACTCGACAAATCCGGTAATTACGAAGCGCTTGACGTACCCGCGGAATTCAAAGAGCGTATGAGCAAAATGCATGAAATTCTGATCGAAGATGCCGCCGAGAGCGAAGAAAAATTCATGGAAGACTATTTTGCAACGGGTACCCTTACGGATGAGGAATTCAAAACAGGTCTGCGCGAAGGTATTTTAGCAAGAAAAATCATTCCTGTTTTCTGCACGGACGGCATTAATTCCGTAGGCATTAAGCCACTTCTTGATTTTATTGTCGATTACGGGCCGTCACCCGTTGATATGCCGGTTGCCAAGGGCCTCGGGCCCAATGGCGCATCACAAACCCGCGAATGTAAAACGGATGCTCCGTTCTCAGCATTCGTATTCAAAACGATCAGCGAACCGCATGTCGGTGAAATGTCGTTGTTTCGCGTATATTCCGGAACGGTTAAGACCGGCGATGACGTAATGAATTCCACCCGCAATGTGATGGAACGAATCGGTCAAGTGTTTCTTCTGAACGGAAAGGAACGACTGGATGTAGGACAGGTCAGCGCAGGCGATATTGCAGCCCTGGTGAAAATGAAAGACACTCACACCAACAATTCACTGAGCGACAAAAACAAATTAGTAAGGTACGAGGAGATCAATTTTCCGGATCCGATCATCACGTTTGCTATCGTGCCGCGCGGTAAAGCCGATGAAACGAAGATCAGCACGGGTTTGCACGCCATTCACGAAGAAGATCCCGCATTTCACTATACGTACGACGTCGAAACTCTGCAGAGTATTGTCAGCGGACAGGGCGAAATGCATTTAACCATTATTACCCAGCGACTAAAAGATCGGTTTGGCGTGGAAGTCGATTTGGTCGATGCGCGCATTCCTTTTAAAGAAACCATTCGCGGCCACGTTAAAGACGCAGAATTCAAGCATAAAAAACAATCCGGCGGCCGTGGTCAATACGGACATGTCCATCTAAAAATAGATCCGAAGCCCAGAGGAACAGGATTTGAATTTGTGAATGATATCGTCGGCGGCGTTGTGCCCGGACGATTCATTCCGGCGGTGGAAAAGGGCGTTCACGATGCTCTCGTAAACGGCGTTATCGCGGGGTATCCGGTGATCGACGTTCAAGTCACGCTGTTTGACGGCTCGTACCACGACGTGGATTCAGACGAACTATCCTTCAAGATAGCAGGCGCTCAAGCTTTCCGGAAAGGTTTTAGAGAAGCTCATCCTATTATGTTGGAACCGATTTATGAACTCGAGGTGAAAATTCCTGAAGAGTATATGGGCGCCATCATGGGCGATCTTTCCGGGCGACGAGGGCAAATTCAAGGTATGGAAGCGGACGGCCATTTCCAGATTGTAAAGGCAACGGTGCCATTAGCTGAAATTCAAAAATACGCGACCGTCCTGCGTTCCATGACCAGCGGGCGCGGCGGATTCAGAAAAAAATTTTCGCATTATGCGGAACTGCCGCATGAGATCGCGCACAAGATCATTTTGGAGTATGAAGAACGGAAAGCCGCCGGAGAAAAATAAATTTCTTGCATTGCTTTAAACCTGATGGTATCTTTTAGTAACACCGTCACTATTTGGAGTAATGAATGAGGCATACGCTGCCGCAGCTTAGACTTCCCATTGTCCGTTATTATATGGTTCATTTCTACACCAATTCGCGTGTGGACGGAACTCCCCATCGTAATATTTTTGCTTCTTTTGCTCAAACCGAATATTCGCAGGTTCTGCTGACGGAAATGTCTTTCTTTAACAAGCAGGACGTCAAGAACACACAGAAATTTAACAGCCGGCAATCCATTCATATTGAGGATTTTGAGACGATCGCCAACATGACGATCAAACTGGATACGCAATCCTTTCTTGAAGTGGTCGTTCTTGAATACAGAGAATTACCGCCTAATATCATCATTGCCGACCTGTCTGAGGAGATCATCGAATCGTTCGAAATCATATATTTGTTTTATAAAGGCGCTATTTATCCGGGTATTCACAAACTCGACATGATGATTGACACAGGCGTCATCGCGATGATCCCGCTGCGTGAGGTTCTCACGCGCGCGATCCCTGACAAACTGAAAGTGAACATACTGGCTGAATATCAGTTAATGAGTTTTGACCGCGATCCGAATGATTTTATCGATTTTAATCTCATTTGGTTTCTCGGCAAAATGGACCTCGAAAGCGTTGACAAATTTCTGCAGGAGGAAGAACTGCGTATGCAAGACCGGTATAGCGATTCCATGGAACCTTACGAGGAAAGCGAAGACGAAGAATCTGAGGAAGAAGAGGGATCTGATTTTGGCGAACGGGATTCACAGGAAGAACTGCAGAACGGCTTTAATACTTTAAATGAACATGATCAGACGATCAAACTGGCTCTGGAAAATGAGCTAAAGAAATTTTATTTGAACGAAGACGATTTTTTCACGCGGGTTGTCGGCGTGCGGCATTATGATTTTAATGTTTACGATCTGCCGGAAGGAACGCGCGTCGTATTGATACCTGAGCCGCACAATCAGCACGATATGTATGCCGTATCGGTCAAAACCAACGAAGGGAAAATGATTGGTTATCTAAAGCGGGAACTTTCCGAGATCATGTACCAAGAAATACAAAAAGGGGTGTTGTACCGCGCCACGATCGTAAAAGTTTTACCCGAAGCCGTTGACAGCAACAGCCGTGTGCACCTGCTCATCGAGAAAGTTATGTATCATTTCAATTAGTCATGTGTTTTGGCTGTTTGCCCACAGAACACACATAATAACACAGAAAAAATTCAAACCGCATACAGGAAAATGCCGGTAAAAGAAAATAATCTCTTTCGCGTTTTCGTTGGCTGGTGATTTTTAACAAGTCATTTAAATCCGGTTCGATTTTTTCCTGCCTCCATTTACAAAAATCCATGCAACAGTTATTGGAACAAGCAATCCGTTATGCGAAGCCTTTTTTAGAGCAGGGTAAATTAGCTGATTATATTCCTGCATTACTCCGCGCAAACCCGCAGCATCTTGGTGTTTCTATCACAACTATGGATGGGAAACAACACAGCGCAGGCGATACAGACGAGCCGTTTTCCATTCAAAGTATTTCAAAAATTTTATCGCTGATTTATGTTCTGAATGAACGAGGCAAAGAGAAAGTTCTGGAAAAAGTCGGCGTTGAGCCCAGCGGCAATCCATTTTATTCACTGGTGCAGTTAGAATACGAATCAGGCAAACCGCGCAACCCATTGATCAATGCGGGCGCTATTGCAATCACGGGACTGATGGCCGGCAATTCAGCGCAGGAAAAATCGGCCGGCTTGATACAATTTTTGAATAATATTGTAGACGAATCAGACTACAAAATAAATCAGGAAATATATCGCTCGGAGTTCGAAACCAGCCACCGCAATCGCGCCGTAGGTTATTTTATGAAACACTTCGGTATGATCGACGGAGAAGTTGAAGCCGCTGTGGATGCTTATTTTCAGCAATGCTCGATCGAAATGACCTGCGCGCAATTGTCACGATTGTCGCTTTTTTTCGCGGGCGGCGGAACCGATCCGATCAGTCATAAAAAAGTAACGGATCCGGAAAATGTAAAATGGGTTCACGCCCTGATGGCGATGTGCGGATTGTATGATGCGTCGGGGGAATTTGCCTGCACGGTCGGATTGCCAGGAAAAAGCGGCGTTGGCGGCGGAATTGTGGCCATTGTGCCGGGGAAGATGTCGATTTCGGTATTTGGCCCGGCGCTGGATGGAAAAGGAAACAGCATCGGCGGTTTGAAAATATTGGAATTTTTATCGAGAGAACTACGCTTATCGTTATTCTAACCACATTTTATTTATCAGTAGATCACCTCTTTCAATTAATCACACATGAAATTTCTATCCATCGGCGGCGGAAAATTCATCGGCGCAAATTCCCACTATCTGGAAATTGACGGCATGGGATTACTTCTGGATACCGGCCTGGATCCTCATCTGGACGGAATAGGAAGTATGCCGCGATTTGATCTCATCCAAAACAAGATTGTGGATGCAGTATTTGTTTCGCATTGCCACCATGACCACGTGGGCTCATTACCTCTTGCTATCAGGAATTTTCCACATGCCCGGGTGTACATGAGTTATGTGTCGAGTTTTCTGTATACCACACTTTTGCATAATGCAGTTTCTGTCATGAATATTCTTAAGCATGAGAAAAATATAACTGAATATCCGCTCTATACGCATGACGATGTAGATATCATATCGTTTATTATTCAGGGAATGAAATTTGAAAAAGTGTTTAAACTCTTCGGGCACAACAATCCGCTCGATGGAATTGACTGCAGTTGGCATCATGCGGGCCATACACTCGGCGCGGGGAGCCTTTATATTCATGCCAAGCAGGGGAGGGTCTTTTTCACCGGTGATATTTGCGCGTCGAATCAATTCCTGATTCAGGGCGCCCATTATCCAAAAAAGCCTATAGACATTCTGATTGCAGAATGCACGATGGGAGCCAACGAAGAAACGGAAACGATCAAACGTAAGAACGAGATCAGCAAATTCACAAAAATACTGAACGAAACTTTTAATAAACGCGGATCGGTTTTGATTCCCGCCTTTGCGCTGGGTAAAACTCAGGAAATGTTATGGCTGGTCAATAACCTCAAAAAGAGAAAACTCATACCGGATGTTGATATTTTCGTTTCGGGCCTAGGCAGAGCGGTTTCCAGAATCTATGATCTGACAAGCGAACACGCCTGCCGCATCGACGATGATTTCTTTTTTGATGACATGGAATTTTCCGTGATTGATTCGCGCGACCTGCTCAAGGAGGGACTGTGGGTCAAGCGTCCGTCGGTGATCATCGCCAGTTCCGGTATGATGATCGAAAACACACCGTCGTATTGGCTTGCGTATAAAATGATGCGTGAAGCGCGTCATACGATATGTTTTGTTGGGTATACGAGTGAAGATTCACCGTCACGGGTGGTATTGGAAAGTAAACGTAACTCAAAGATCACTTTGTCGGGAATACAGGAATCAGTTGATCGAAATTGCCGAGTGGAACGCATTCACTTCAGTGGCCATTCCAACAGGACGGAGATATTACAGATGGTACAAACTTTAAATCCGTCTAAACTCGTTCTGGTACACGCGGGAAACGAAGAAGCTTTGGCTTGGACAGTGGAGAAGGTTCGGGAGGATCAGCCAAAGATGGAGATAATATGTCCTGAGGTAGGGAAGGAATACGATCTTTAATCGATCTGCATTAGTCATAAAAAAATTTATAGTACCTATAACAGGATGAATGTGTTACTTTCTTTGCTTTGATGCAAAGAAAGTAACCAAAGAAAAATCAAGGCTGTAAGAAAACCACCTGAATCCGAGTTGCAAATTTGGTTGCGAAAAACAAACTCGCCCTCTTGCGAGGGCTCAAACAAGTTTTTCGCTAATATTATTTACAAACTCGGATTCCAGACGGCGGTTTTCTTAAGGCCGTTAAATCCCTGAAAACTAGATAATATTTGTGAAAAACAGAATGCAAGGTAAGTTTAAATAACCGTATATTTGATTCTATGTTAGAACTTTGATAAGTTATTACCGTGATAAACAATATGTATAAACCGAGACATTTCTCAGCGCCTTTGCGTCTCTGCGATTAAATCTACTATGCGTCAACATCAGATCATAGTTGCCGGCAATCAGCGAGCCGAAAGGCTTGACGCTTTTATTTCCCGTCAGATCGTGAATCTTTCGCGCTCACGCGTTCAGCAATTACTTGATCAGGCGATGATCGTCGTCAATCAAAAATCCGTCCCGAAATCCTACAAAATCAGGCCGCATGATGTCATCGATATCACATTGCCGATTCCAGAAAAAGTTGAAATGGAAGCCGAAAACATTCCGCTCAATATAGTGTTTGAGGATGCCGATATTCTGGTTGTGAATAAACCGGCCGGCATGGTCGTTCATCCGGCTTATTCCAACTGGACCGGAACGATGGTCAACGCGCTTTTGCATCATGTTCAGGACCTGTCGGGAATCAACGGCGAGTTACGTCCGGGCATCGTACATCGCATTGACAAAGATACCAGCGGCCTTCTTCTGGTTGCAAAACATGATAAAGAGCACCGCTTTTTGAGTAATCTTTTCAAGACCCACACGATTGAGCGTGAATACTGGACGATCGTGTGGGGCAAACTCAAGAAGAAAAAGGGTACGGTCGAAACTTTGATTGGCCGCAGTCCGAAAGACCGAAAAAAGTTTGCTGTAGTGAAGGAAGGAAAAACAGCCATAACGCATTACGAACTCATCGCGACGTATGATTTTTTATCCCTGGTGAAACTGCACCTGGAAACCGGGCGCACGCATCAGATCAGGGTTCATATGGCACACCTCGGGCATCCTGTCTTCGGCGACAAAACGTACGGGGGTGATAATCCGAACCTTGCCGGAACTGATAAAAAGAAAAAACAAGCACTGAAAGTATTGGAACTCATGCCGCGCCAGGCTTTGCATGCAAAAACGCTGGGATTTATTCATCCGACCACCAGGAAAAAAGTCACGTTTGACTCGGAACTGCCGGAGGATTTTAAACTTGTAATTAGACAACTTGAGTAGTTCAGGGCTTTTATGACGGACAAATAATTATCGTTGTTAAAAAACACTAAATTGATATGAATTATCAATCAAAACATACGCCGAATTGTATAATATAGTTCGTAAAGATAGTTATAATAGCCAAGGTGCAAAAACAAAAATATGATGAATCCCCTACTTCTGACTCTTGGTTTGTCTGCCATGATATCGGTATCTGCTATGGATTCCGCTTTGATTTCCAATCCACTGCCCGTTGCCAGTCCGCCGACAGTAAGTACTGAATTACAAGATACAGTATTAGACAAGAATTTTGGCTCTGTTTTCATATCCTATCTGTTCGATAATTTTACAAAACCAGGCGGCTTTCCTCCTTCACCGCCTTCACCGTTCAGCGTTACTGCTTTAATGCCAGGCATTATACCATTCATTTCCAATGACAGCCTGTACCTGATAGATTCTTTGAATTTCGTCGGAACCGTATTAATTCGAGTTACAGCCAGCGATGGAATTGATTCTGTCGCGGACACTTTTCAGGTTGTTGTAAGGGAAACGGCTCCGTCAGTCAATCACGCAATTTCGGACACGTCATTTATGGAAGATGCGGGCAGTGTAACCATAGCAGAGAATCTCGATTCTGTTTTTCAGGATGCTGACTCACCGGAACTTTTCTATTCAGTCATTGTTGTCGGAAACGGCATTACTTCTGAGATCATCAATGACAAGCTCTTGCAGATTACGACCAAACCCGATTCGTTCGGCGTATATCAACTGATCGTGACGGCTACCGATGAACTGTCTCAGTCAGTCAGCGACACGGCGATGATCACTATCATTCCGGTGAATGATCCGCCGCGCATGGTTGTCCAACTGCCAGATGGATCAATCGGTGAAGACTTCGGAAAACTATTTATTGCAAAGATGGCAAATATATTTCGGGATCCAGATAATGACCTGTTAAATTTCTCAACTTCTACATCGATTCCAGCTAAACTCGCTTCATTGGTATCGGGAGACAGTTTATATGTCATATCAGTGAAGGACTCCAACGGCGTGGTGGACGTATATGTTTCCGCAACGGATCCTTCAATTGAAACAGCCCGTGATACTTTCAGGTTGACAGTCAATCCGATCAGCGATCCACCGCATGTATTTCAACAACTGCCGGACACAACCTTTTCGCAGGACTTTGGAAGGGCGTACGTGGCTAAACTTGAAAACTATTTCAAAGATATTGATAATGCCGTGTTGATCTATTCCGCTTACTCGCTGTCTGACGGAGTTTTTTCTGAGATATCAAATGATAGTTTGTATTTGAATAGCCAATCTTACTTTTTTGGAAATGTTCAAATTGTTGTGGATGCATCGGACGGAGACGGGTCCATTACAGATACATTTTCTGTGACCATAACTAATATCAACGACGCTCCGGTCAACTTGAATATTTTTACAGAACTGACGATTCCTGAAGACACAACCGCATTCTTGATTGGCGATATGAAAGATAATTTCATAGATCCCGACAATGACCCGGTAGATTTCATCGCCCAAAGTTCAGATAGTTCCAGGCTATCAGTATGGATATCCAACGACAGCCTTTATGCCGTTCCGGAAAAAGATTCTTCAGGCGTAGTTCAACTATTTTTATCGGCAACCGATACGTTCTCTGCCGTGACGCGCGACACTTTTCTAATTACTATAAATCCTGTGAATGATCCGCCGCGAGTTATGTCGGCAATTCGTGACACATCGCTGTTGCAAAATTTCGGTAAAGTATTTATCCGTACATTATCTTCGGTTTTCATAGATATTGACAGTCCGTCGCTAACCTATACGGTGGATAGTTTATCATCTGGCGTTTCACGTCAAATTTCTTCAGACAGTTTGTATATCAAAAGTATACCGGGCTTCTTTGGCGTAATAAATTTCAAAGTAACGGCAAGCGATGGAAGCTTGTCCGTATCGGATACGTTTAAAGTCATTGTTAACGATATTACCGGCCCGCAGGCCTTCGTCAATGCTTTGGCATCGCCGGTATTAAATGTTGTTCGGTTCGTAGCGGGCGCAGACGAAAATCTCAGCGCGCTATCGCTCACGGCCAATAGCGTTCTCGTTACGATGACCAAACAGGGCAGCGTTTATTTTGGTGATTATAATCTCACGTCAGCAGGAAACCTTGTTGTATCGGTGTCGGCAACCGATGTATCAGGGAATCAGGACACGGTCAATCGGCAATACCAGGTTTCTTTGCTTAACAAACCGGCCTCATTCGGGAAGTACCATTTCACGGGTTCAACCGGCGGCTACCTACTGGTAAGCAATGGCGAAAATGTCGCTGCACCGTCGGGCTGGATTAGATACGGCGACAATATTGAGGTAATCATCACAGGACTTCAAACAAACTTACAAATTGCCGCAACGTATGAAAGTTCACTATCGATAGATGATGAACCAAAAATCGGATTGTATGAATTGGTCAACGGGGAATGGAATTATCTCGGTGGAGAAGGCCTCGGCGGCAAAGTGGTTACGCAAGTGCAAAAGGGCGGACAATATGCCGTTTTCTATAATCCCGACCACGTGGTAATTCCGCGTGAATTTATTCTAAGTCAGAATTATCCTAATCCGTTTAACCCGTCTACGACGATCCGGTATGACATTCCGGTCGAATCGCGCGTGACGATCAAGATCTATAATTTGCTCGGGCAGGAAGTAAAAACATTAGTCAACGGCGTAAAAGGAATAGGGCGTTATGAAATTCAATGGAACGGAAGAAATGAATTAGGTAACAGTGTTGCAAGCGGCATTTATTTATATCGCCTGCAGACAAATAAATTTGTCCAAACTAGAAAAATGGTGCTTATAAAATGATCGAACGCAGATCCTTAACAAAATAGTTAATCAACAATCTAATAGCGAAAGTCCGTATGAAAATAAATGCTCTTTGGTTTATCATGTTAACTGCATTTTGGATCAACGGTTGCCCCAATGGCAGTAAGAAAGACGTGAGCCTGACACAGGCAAAGAATGTTTTTAAAAGCGGTGATTATGAAGCCGCTCTCGTTTTATACGAAGATCTGATCGAGACGGAAGGCTCTGCTGCGCGTATCGGGGCCGCGTGGTGTTATATCCGGTTAAATGATTATGCAACGGCGAATACCTATTTCTCGTTATCGGCTGACGATTCTTTGGTGGACGGATATGCAGGGTGGACTTTTACGGCGTGGGCGGCGAATAGTCCGCAGGTGGCAATTGAAAGGGCAAATTTTGTTCTGAGAAAAAACGCTGCCTACGCGCTTTCTTTAGATTCACGAGTTAACGCAAATCATTTAATTTGGATTCAGGCAAGCAGCTACTTTCAGTTGGGAAACTATACGGCGAGTGTGGAAAAAATTAAATTACTCGACGCCTCTTTTAATCCGAACCTAAACGCAGAGAATATTAGTCAGTTGATTGCAGAAAAATTGCAGGTTCTGGGGGCCGTGCATTTTTGATATTGGCTATTTTTTCGGAAACAGCAGGCGTACGTCAATATTGGCTTCATCTACATCGTAGCAGTCTTTATCGCAGTAATCATCAGTATCAACCGACAAATCGTCTCCATCGATCGCGATCACCGTGTCTCCGTCTTTTTGTATATATTTCGCGACTACGGAATAATACTGATCTACAGGCAATTCATAGGTTGCGCCCGAGCCGGTCAGCGTATCGAGGAGGACAAGGTCATTCTTCTCAAAGTCCCCTCTGAAAACAGCTATCGGAACCTGTAAATTCTTTCCGTTGATTGTGGAGCGAATAATTACCTGCCCGGTCGTCGGCCTGACGTCGACGCAGCCGAACGGCGCCGGCTCGCAATCTTCGTCGTTGTCAGTCCAAAAGTCACATCCATTTATGACCGCCGCTAATAAAACAAACAAAAAAAGTCCGTCTGTCAAAACAGTTTTTCTAATATGATAATAGATTGTCATTATAGCTGACCTCCGATAGCGAGATAGATGCGATGGCCTGCGCTGGTTCTATTATCAACGTATTGATAGCCGGAACGGAGAAAAACAAAACGTGAGAACTTATAAGAAAATCCCGCATTGATCACAGGCGTAAGGCCTTCTTTTTTTTCTATTTGATGTCCCTCCCACACGCCTTCGCCGGTTCCGCTGTAATCTACGAAAGTAACACCCAATCCGGCCGACAGAAAAGCATCCATTCGATTATTGATCCACCATTTTTTGTCAAGTCCTGTTGCAATGATAAAACGGTATTCTTTTAATTGAAAAAAATAGTGGGGCTCGGATTTTACCAAGACGGCTTTTTTGTAGGGGCGGCCATAGAAAGATCCAAAAGCGCCGAGAAATTTGTCTCCGTTGACGGAATATCGGTACGTTATGCCGAGAGACAGATCGCCGTCATCAAGGACACCGAACGGCATTTCGAAATAGGCGGAATGCTTATGACTCTTTTCGTACGTCATGGCTCCGCCGCGGTCGAACTGAGCTTTGGCCGTAGAAGAAAAAATGAGAAAAAAAAGCAGGAACGAAAAGGTTTTATTCAAGATGCGTGTTATCATGCGACTGTAATTTCTTTTTCTAAATAAACATCCTGGATCGTATTAAGTAATTTGACTCCCTCGGTCATTGGTTTCTGAAACGCCTTACGTCCGGAGATCAGGCCCATACCACCCGCGCGCTTATTGATCACGGCCGTTTTGACGGCCTCGGCCATATCGCTCGCGCCTTTGGATTCTCCGCCGGAATTGATAAGACCTGCGCGGCCCATATAACAATTAGCTACCTGATACCGTGTGAGATCGATCGGATGTTCGGTGGTCAGTTCAGTATAAATTTTTTCGCTGGTCTTGCCGTACGGATTATCCTTTGACGAAATGGCCTTATATCCGCCGTTATTCGTCGGTAATTTTTGTTTTATGATATCCGCTTGTATGGTCACGCCGAGATGATTCGCCTGTCCGGTTAGATCGGCGGAAGTATGATAATCTTTTTCAGCCGTCTTGAAGGCATTGTTGCGCGTGTAACACCAAAGAATGGTTGCCATCCCGAGTTCATGTGCGTATGAAAAGGCTTCACTCACCTCCTGAATTTGCCGCGTAGATTCTGCCGAGCCAAAATAGATAGTTGCTCCGACGGCCGCGGCGCCCATATCCCAGCACTGTTTCACGGACCCAAACATGATCTGGTCGTATTTATTGGGGTAGCTAAGGAATTCATTATGATTAATTTTAACGACAAACGGGATCTTGTGCGCATATTTGCGCGCGCAGGAACCCAACACACCGAATGTGGAAGCCACAGCATTACAGCCGCCTTCGATGGCGAGCTTAACAATATTTTCAGAATCAAAATATATCGGATTGGGAGCAAAGGATGATCCCGCCGAGTGTTCAATTCCCTGATCTACAGGAAGAATGGACAAATACCCTGATCCGGCAAGGCGTCCGTTATTGAAAAGCGCTTGAAGATTTCGCAATACCTGCGGATTACGGTCGCTGTCTTTCCAAATGAGGTCAACAAAATTGGGCCCAGGAATATGTAATTGGTCTTTTGAAATACCTTTGCATTGGTGTTTAAGCAGGTGATCGGCGTCAGAGCCCATCAAATCCAGTAGATTTTTTAGCATGATAATTACCTCAGTTTATTTTAAAAGTACATCTGTTTTTTTTATACGCAGCTAATGTAAAGAAAAAAGCATGTTTCTTCAACGACTAATTTTTTTGATTTCGACCTCGGATTTGCCGTCGTAAAATTCAATCACAGCAGGTTCTTTTTCTGCAAGTTCGCGCAAGCTCTGGACAACCTTATTGTGCTGATGGGTGATGGTGTAGCCTCTTTGCAGCGTATTTCTAGGATTTAATGTGCGGAGCTGATCTTCAAAATGCTTTAGGTTTTGGCCGTATAATCTTATGTGATGAATTACCTGCCGCGACATTCGCCGTTCCAGGCCGTCCGCCTGCTGGCGGTATTGTTCGACGATATTTTCAGGACGCCGGAACGCATAACGTTCTTCATAATGTTTAAGCCGGTCACGGTAATATCCGATCGTGTTTTCAATATTCTGAATGAGTGTGTACCGAAGGTTTGCTAATTGCTGTTCAACTTCCGATTTATCCGGCACGGCAATTTCAGCCGCGGCGGACGGCGTTGCGGCGCGTACGTCGGCAACAAAGTCCGCAATTGTAAAATCTATTTCATGCCCCACAGCGCTAATGGTAGGAATGGAGCAATGGTAGATAGCCCTTGCTACTTTTTCATCGTTAAAAGCCCACAAATCTTCGATCGATCCGCCACCGCGTCCGATAATAAGCACATCGACATTATTGTAACTATCAAAATCTTTGATGGCGCGAACGATCTCTTCAACTGCGCCGTCCCCCTGAACCTTGACGGGCGAAAGGATGAGTTGAACCGATGGCATTCGCCGTCGGCACACACTTACAATATCGCGAATAGCCGCCCCGGTTGGTGAACTGATAATGCCGACGGTCTCAGGAAACCCTGGAATTGGTTTTTTATGCTTTTCGCTGAACAGGCCTTCAGCAAATAGTTTTTTCTTTAATTGTTCAAACGCTAATTGTAATTCTCCGATACCTTCCGGCTGAATGTCCAACACCGTGATCTGATAATACCCGCCTTTTTCGTACAAGGACAATTTTCCCCGGACTAAGAATTTCATGCCTTCATTAAGTGAAAAGGTCATTTGTTGTGCCTGGGATCGCCAGATAACGCATTTGATCTGAGCCAGTTCATCCTTGAGCGTAAAATAAATATGGCCGGATGAGTGGCGGGTGAGATTGGAGGCTTCACCGCGAACGACCAGTGAGGGAAAACTTTCTTCTATGAGAAACTTAATGTGGCGGGTGATTTCAACGACAGAATAAATCTTAATTTCTGAAGAGTCGGGTTCATCATCGTCTTTAGTCTGCCGTGGCGATGATGAAAAAAGATCCATGGTCATGAGCTAATACTTTCTTTGGATCACTTCCATTTGAATAGGATGGAGCATCCTAAATTTACAAAAAGACCGTTGATCTCCGAAGAGGAACTGCTGCGAAAAGGGGAGCCCATGATACCGGCTCCGATTTGGGGTTTAATAGCGTATCGATCAGAGAGCTTAAACTTGTAGCCTGCGATAAGGAAAACGGAAAAAGTTTTTAAATTTCCGGACTTATTATTAACAATGATCGCGCTGTCGGGCGTAACTTCTTCTATCGATGAAGCAATGCCCTTCTTAAAATAATAATTTCCCGAAGCACCAACCGCCCAATAGGGTCCTTCTTTGTAGCTGTTTATATAGTTGTTGAGCACAACAGCGCCGCCAACGCCATTAATCCATTGCGTTTTCAAACGCGCCGTAATTTCATCCGATTCGATTTTACTGTAACGCGAAGCAAATCCTCCGATGAGTGAAAACGTGCTTTTCGACGAACTGCCCGTTTTATTTTTCATCGTCATTTCCCATTCAATGCCGGATATGTTGTTAAACTGCACAACGGGTCCGATGAAATGCTGGGTTTTGAAATTTGACGGCTGTGCCGGCGTTCTTTTTTTTCTTACCTGCGCCTGCGTCGAATCGGCTGCGAATACTATTAATAAAACGAACAAGACATATTTCAAAGCAGACTCCATTCTTCCGGTATTGGTTGTGTTACTTATTTTCATATTTTTTTAATTGATAACCTTTCGGCATTTCCTGTTTAAACACCTCGTCTTTAATTTTTCCGTTAACTTTGAGATCTGTAAATTCCCAAATCGTGATATCCCCGTCGTTTTCATAGAGCTCTGCGCCATACGGGAGCCACAGATCGTCACGAACATAGATGACAATTTTCTCAAGCTTATTGTAGAGCTTGCTGTTTTTCAAGGGCGTCATTTGCATTCGATAGGAACCGAATTTTTTTTGAATCTCTCTGGCTGAAACCTTGATGTCAAACGTGTTATCCAGGCCGTCTAATGAGCCCCCAAATCCCATAATATATTGGCTGAAATTCAGTTCTTTTTCATTAGTAACGGTAACGCTTTTATTTTTGTGATTTATGATCCAGATTTCATTATTATTAATGATGTATTGATTTTCATCATTGGAGGATGGATCCAGAACATATTTACCCGGTTTCATGTAAAAGAAATCAGCTTTGCTGACCACTTCTTTTTCCATGAAAGAAGAAATTTTACGTTGTTTCATTTTCGCCTGGAGTGTTGCGGTGGTCTCGTTGGCCGACTTCATGTTCTTCATCACGTGTTTTTTTTCTTCGTCGCCGGCTCGGGCCGGTTTGGAAGCTCCTAAGACCAAGGCTGTAATTACAAAATACATTATACAGGAACGAAACATATTGTTAACTTTCTTTTTTTGTACGAAATAACCTGACCTGCTCTACGTTTATTTACTCATAATGTTACGGCGGAACCCGCTTTTTATATACCGCCGAGCCGTAGCGAGTAAATCTTTTCTTTTGCGAAAGTAGCACATTTTTGTTTTTTAATCAACATATAAAACCACGATGTATCCGGCGTTTTAAGGTGTTGAATTACATGGATGAAACGTCTAAGTTAATCCACCATTAAAACTAAACCGCTAAGACGGATGACATGCAAATGAAAAAGGAATTTGAGCCCATATCTGATGAACTTCGGGAACAATTAAGCGAGCGTCTGAAACACAGCAACGTGAACAAACTTTTTGGTTATGCGATCGAAGATATTAAAAAGGATTACTGCAATTTATCGTTGGCTTACAGTGATGTTATTACGAACGGACAGAAAAGCAGAGGCACGATTCATGGGGGAATTGTGGCAGCGCTTGTAGATACGGCAGCTGCATTTGCGTTGTCAACCGGTTTTGACGGACAGATGAGTTTTGCGACCGTCGATTTGCACATAAATTTTCTTCATCGTGCACAAAGCAAGGTCTATGCTCATGCAAAAGTTATTCGAAAAGGTTCGCGGCTCAATGTATGCGACGTCGATGTGCTGGACGAAAACGGAAAACACGTTGCCAAAGCGAGCGTAAATTTTATTCTAACCAAACGAATCGAAGGAAAGTAATTTAGTCACCGATTAATAATTAAATCGGCGATTAAGATACGTTATGCAATTCCAACTTCCTCCAATCAAAGCATGGTTTATGATCTTCCGCATTTTAGCGGTGGTGGTTTGGGCTGTGATGACGGTTCTTCTCAGTTCGGCGGTCGTGTTTTATGAAACGGGAAGGATTGATTGGATTAATTTCTTTCTGGTACTGGCTATTGCATCAATCACACAAGGTTTTCCGGCACACATTATTAACGAGATATTCGATTGGAAAAGCGGCGCCGACCGGTACAGAAAAATTGGCGAAAAATCGGGCGGAAGCAAAGTGATCAAATCAGGCCTTGCGACCATTCCACAGCTTTGGGTGATGTTTGTCCTTACATCGGCAATAAGTTTTGCGCTTGTAATTGTATTGTATATGCGTACAGATCCACGAAGTTTATGGTTTTTTGGGGTTGGGTACCTTGTTTGTATTTTTTATACTCTGCCTCCTCTGAGTTTCGCATACCGGCCATTTGCGGGGGAATGGCTGGGCGGGTTTGCAGGCATTTTGCTGAATATGACGGGGAATTATTTTGTACAAACCGGTACCGTATCGCCGACGATTTTAGTTTTTTCTATGACGATAGGAATGGTCTATATTGCGATCATGATGTTATTCCATTATCTTGATTATGAAAGCGACCGGCATGCGATTCCGATAAAACGAACAACCATAGTGTTCTTAGGACTGCAACGGAGCAAGATGTATGTGCTAATTTTATTAGCGGCCTCGACCGTATTGTCAGTGGTAATGGCCCTGCAGGTAAGCGTTATATTCACTATGGTAACGCTGAGTAATATCAGCCAATTTGTTTTTCAATTACGTTGCGATCCGTCGGATGCGGAGTCTATAATAAAAACAGGGAAATGGCTTACGCTTGAAATGATCACATTTGCAATTCTTTTTTCAATAGTGGTCAACCCCATTTTTGGATGGGCGACATTTCCGGTGGTGTTGAGTTTTTATCTGCACAAAAAATTCGGTAAACTGAGAACGGTTTAAAAGGAAGTCGTATGGAGTTTCAGTATTCACAATGGCGTGATGATTTTATAAAGAAGAACATGAAGTTTGAGGATATCCTCAAGCTGTTTAATCAATTGCTCATTCATACGGATGGCGATGTGAACGAGGCTTTGCATTGGCTGACGGAACTGGATAAGCAGTACAAATTGTTCTCGGATGAGTTTGGTTTCGATGATTTTCTGCAACGATTAAAGGACGAAGGTTATATCGAAGATCGGGCGGGGGAAGCTCCGGTTTTAACGCCAAAGGGCGAGAAAAAAATTCGTCAGGACTCTCTGGACGAAATTTTTTCTTCTCTCAAAAAATCGCCGACGGGTATGCATGAAACAACACATACCGGGCAAGGTGTGGAACGTCTGAGCGAAACCAAGCCCTATCAATACGGCGATCCGCCATCGAACATAGATTTTGTAGCAACCATCAGCAATGCGATGAAACACAGCGGCGAGGATGATATCGATTTACGCGAAGACGATTTTGAAGTATATGAAACGGAACACATGACGTCCTGCGCTACCGTTTTGGCTATTGACATCAGCCATAGCATGATCCTGTACGGCGAAGATCGAATCACGCCGGCCAAGAAAGTTGCAATGGCGCTGATAGAACTCATATTGACACGTTATCCCAAAGACAGTCTGGATGTGATCACGTTCGGCGACGAGGCCTCGGTTATTGATCTGGAAGATATTCCGTATATTCAGGTCGGGCCGTTTCATACGAATACCAAAGAAGGGTTGCAACTCGCGCGGCAGTTATTGCGAAAACATCGTAATAAAAATAAACAGATTTTTATGATCACGGACGGGAAACCGTCGTGCATACGCGAGGAAGGCGTTTTGTATAAGAACCCGTACGGCCTGGACCGGAAGATCATCAATCAGACTCTGCACGAAGCCGCCCAATGCCGCAAAGACGGCGTGGTCATTTCAACTTTTATGATCGCGGACGATCCCTATTTAACGCGATTTGTTGATACCCTAACCAAAACCAACAAAGGGCGGGCTTTTTATGCCGGCCTGAACGATCTGGGGCAGTATATATTCGTGGATTACATCAGGAATCGCAGGAAGAATTTAAGATAAAACCTAACTGACCCAATTGGGTTAGCTCTTACGCACAGCGCCATCCAACATTTTCTCCTCCTAAATTGTTGTAACTTTTTCACTCAATTTCGTATATTATCCGGTCTTGACCCGTCTGTTAGACTTGTCGTAAATTCACATTATAATTTTGAGAGGGAATCATGAAAAGCTTATTACTCTTATTTCTTGGACTTATGTTTTTAAACACTCTGTATTCACAGGAAGAAGCCCGTCTGCTGAGATTTCCTGCAACGAACGGCAGTTATATCGTATTTTCGTATGCCGGTGATTTGTATACGGTCGGCATCGACGGCGGTATTGCGCGAAAACTGACGAATCACGAAGGTTACGAAATGTTCCCGCGTTTTTCTCCGGACGGAGAATCATTGGCATTTACAGGCCAGTATGACGGTAATACGGAAGTGTACCTCATGACGGCTGGCGGCGGCATTCCCAAACGCCTGACCGTCACCGCTACGCTGGGACGAGACGATGTATCGGATCGTATGGGCCCTAATAACTTGGTTATGACGTGGAAAAATAAAACTCCGGAAATCGTATTTCGTTCACGCATGACTTCCTACAACGATTTTATCGGACAATTGTACTCGGTAAATGTCGACGCAAGTCCGGCAAGTGAATTACCGCTGCCGCGCGGAGGATTTTGTTCGTTTTCACCCGATGATAAAAAAATGGCCTACAATCGTGTATTCCGGGAATTCCGTACGTGGAAGCGCTACCGCGGCGGTATGGCGGACGATATCTGGATCTATGATTTTGAGACCAAAAAGATAGAAAATATTACGAACAACGACGCGCAGGATATTATCCCCATGTGGGCGGGTAATAAAATATATTTCCTTTCCGACCGCGATGTGAATAAGAGGATGAATCTATATTCGTATGATCTGGGAACGAAAGTAACTAAACAGCTCACAACCTTTACCGATTTCGACATCAAATTTCCCTCTCTCGGCAAAGGCGCCATTGTTTTCGAAAATGGCGGATTTATATTTCGCTTTGATCTGGCGAGTGAAAAAGCCGTGATAGTTCCTATTCAGGTCAAGGAAGATTTTACGACCGGGCGCGGCGGCCTGATCAATGTGAGCAGAAACATCAGCAATTATGAAATTTCTCCCGATGGCAAGCGCGCATTATTCGGCGCACGCGGCGATGTGTTCACAGTTCCGGCCAAAAACGGCATCACGCGGAACCTGACTCAAAGTTCCGGCGTGCATGAACGCAACTCCAAATGGTCGCCTGATGGAAAATGGATCGCATTTATTTCCGATCAATCGGGTGAAAATGAAATTTGGATAATGCCTCAAGACGGCAGCGCGAAACCTACACAGATCACCAAAGGAGCAGACACGTATTACTACTCAATTTACTGGTCGCCGGACAGTAAAAAAATTCTGTGGGGTGACAAAAAACTCCGCCTTCGTTTTGTGGACGTGAACACTAAGACGATCACGGAAGTTGAAAAAGCCTCCGCATGGGAAATTACACAATATGGGTGGTCGCCTGACAGTAAGTGGATCACGTACGGCAAACCGGAAGAAGAAGGCATGAATAAGATTTATGTTTATTCTCTGGACCAGAAAAAATCGTTCGATGTGACGGACGGATGGTATGACGCCAATAGTCCGGCGTTCAGCAGTGACGGCAAATATTTACTCTTTGCATCCAGCCGGGATTTTAATCCAATTTATAGTCAGACGGAGTGGAACCACGCATATCAGGATATGGAGCGCGTGTATTTCGTGACTCTTTCGAAAGATACCGATTCGCCGTTTAAACTGAAGAACGATGAAGTGGAAATAAAAAAAGAGGAAACAAAGGCCGAATCCAAAGATGCCAAAAAAGATGAACCCTCAAAATCTGATAAAAAAGAAACGGTTGTGAAAGTGGATATGGACGGAATTAAATCGCGCATCATAGGTTTGCCGATTTCATCCGCTAACTATTTTAATCTTGCCTGTGTCGATGACAAAGTCTACTACAATCGTAAGAGCAGTAAAGACGAAAAAAACATTTTCCTGATGTATGACCTTAAAGACCAAAAAGAAACAGAACTGGGTCAAATTGACGGATATGAGATATCTACAGATAACAAAAAAATGATCGTTTCACAAAGCGGCAGCCACGCCATCATCGACCTTCCCAAGGGAAAAATTGAAATAAAAGACAAACTAAACACCTCAGGCATGGAAATGAAACTGGACCGTCACGCCGAATGGGTTCAGATCTATAATGAATGCTGGCGGCAAATGCGTGATTTCCTTTATGATCCGAATCTGCATGGCGTGGACTGGGAAGGAGTTCGCAACAAATATGCGCCGCTTGTGTCGTATGTAAATCATCGGAACGATTTGACGTACATCATTGGAGAGATGATAGGGGAGCTTAATATCGGCCACGCTTACGTCGGCGGCGGCGACCGCCCGCAGGCGAAACGAATTCCACTCGGTCTTCTGGGGGCTATGTTGGAAAGGGACCCTGGTACAAAATATTATCGCATTACGAAAATTCTCAACGGACAGAATTGGGATAAGACAACCCGCTCGCCGTTTACCGAAGTTGGCGTCAACGTCAATGAAGGCGAATACGTTATTGCAGTTAACGGCCAGCCGACAAACCAGATGAATAATATTTACGAAGCGCTGGTGAATACCGCAGATAAACAAGTGATTTTAAAGGTTAATTCCAAGGCAACGGATACGGGCGCGCGTGAAGTATCCATCACGCCGATCGGCGACGAATCAAATTTGTATTATTACAAATGGGTTCAGACCAATATCGACAAAGTTGCCAAAGCAACCGGCGGAAAGGTCGGATATATCCACGTTCCAAACATGGGTGTTGAAGGTTTGAATGAGTTTGTCAAACATTTTTATCCGCAGCTTCGCAAAAAAGCGCTCATCATTGACGTTCGCGGTAACGGCGGCGGCAATGTTTCCCCAATGCTGATCGAACGGCTGCGTCGAGAGCTTGTGATGGTCAGTTCCGCCAGAAATCTGTCGATCACGCCTGACCCGAACGCGATGATTCTTGGTCCGATGGTCTGCCTGCTCAATGAGTTTTCGGCTTCTGACGGAGATTTGTTTCCGTATCGTTTTAAAAAAATGAAATTAGGCAAACTCATTGGGAAACGCAGTTGGGGCGGGGTTGTGGGTATCCGCGGCTCTCTTCCGCTGGCGGACGGCGGCTATTTGAATCGCCCGGAATTCTCTCGTTACGGAAGCGACGGCAAAGAGTGGATCATTGAAGGTTATGGCGTGGATCCGGATATTTATGTAGATAACGATCCCGCCAAGGAATACGCCGGTACGGATGAACAACTCAACAAGGCGATCGAGGTAATCCAGGATGAATTGAAACAGCATCCGCAGGAATTACCCAAAGCGCCGGACTATCCGAAAAAATAATTTTTTGCCAAGGCGTCAAGAATAGGTTGGAAAATTCATCTTTTTAATCTCCCGCAGATACCGCAAATTAACGCAGAAAACGTTCTGCGGGGATCGGCGAGGTCTGCGGGACAAAAATGCAAAGTAAAAACAGGAGACTGACATGAAGTATTTTATAATTGTTCTACTGATTGCCGTAGCCGGTTGTCAGAAGCCTAAGGAAAAACCGATGGAAGAGAAAAGCGAGCTTCAGAAGAAGATCGATGCGTATGCGAAAATTGAAATTAATGTAAAAATGGATCACCTCTCGCCTAGAGAAAAAGAATTGGTCAATACGCTGGTGAAAGCAGGCGAAATTGCCGATGAGATATTCTGGAAACAGACGGCCTATGACGCTGCCGCTGTCCGTGATATGCTGAAACCTAAAACGGATAAGGCTTCCAAAGAAGCTTTGGAATTTGTCATGATCAATTACGGGCCCTACGATCGGGAAGACCGCAAACGATTTATTGGTGACGGCCCGCAAGGCCATCCGGAAGGCGCCGCTTTCTATCCCGCGGATATGACCAAAGAAGAATTTGAAAAATACATTAAGGCCAATCCAAAAGAAGAGAAAGAACTTACCGGCCTGTACACGGTCGTTGTGCGCGAAAACGGGAAGTTGAAAGCGGTTCCATATCATCAAATGTACAAAGCGGAACTTGAAGCCATGAGCGCGTTACTTCAGAAAGCATCGGACCTGGCTGACAACGAATCACTCAAAAAATACCTCGCGGCGCGCGCGCGGGCAATATTGACCGATGATTATTATGAATCCGATGTGTTGTGGATGAAATTGAAGGACAATAATATAGACGTGGTCATCGGGCCCATCGAAAATTACGAAGATAACATGTTTAACTACAAAGCCGCATACGAAGCGGCTGTGATGATAAAAGATCCTGAAGGGACAAAAGAACTCCAGATCTTCCAGTCGCATCTCGACGCTCTTGAGCAGAATTTACCTCAGAAAAAAGAATATATCCGTTCCTCAGCCGGTAAAGCGAACGTGTTGGAAGTGGTGAATATCGCGTATTTCGGCGGTGATTTTCAGAAAGGCATAAAAACCATCGCGGCCTCGCTTCCCAACGATCCGAAGGTTCATGATGAATACGGCGGGAAGAAACAGATGTACAAAAATTTGATGGAAGCGAAATTTGAGAAGATCGTCAAACCGATCGGCGAAAAAATAGTTGCGGAAGATTTTCGCAAATATATCGACCCGCATTCGTTCACCACGTTTGTAACGATGCATGAAGTTTCGCATACCTTGGGCAGAAGTTATGTGTACGGAAACGATAAGCTGGACGTTCGCAAAGCGTTGACTGATTTGCATTCGGCTATCGAAGAAGCTAAAGCGGACGTATTGGGAATTTATAACATGGATTATTTCAAACGCCAGGGCATGTATGACGAGGAGGCAATGAAGCGTCATTACGTTACCTACCTCGTTGGATTATTCCGTTCCATTCGATTTGGCGCCGAAGAAGCGCACGGGAAAGCAAATATTGCCCAGATGGTCTTTTTGAAGGAGCAAGGCGCCGTAGCAAGAGATGCGAACGGATATTGGACGATCAATTTTGAAAAGTTCCAGTCCGGCGTTGCCGCGCTGGGCAAAGTTCTTCTTGAAATCGAAGCGGAAGGCAATTACGAAGGCGCGAAAATTTTTCTCGAAAAATACGGAAAATTAACTGACGATATAAAAGCCGATCTTGCAAAGATGACCGATATTCCGCGCGATCTGAATACGACGTATGGGATCATGAAAACAGTTCACTAAAAAACAGTATTTGTTACCGTCTGAGTTGTATTGTGAATATCAAAACCCGGTCCATTGCCGGGTTTTTGTTTTTTAACTCCGCTTACCGATATAAAACCTCCATATACCGAAAAGCCAGGAACATTTTATACGAAAAGCGGTATCTTGCAATGGGTTTAAGAATTAATAATTGGAGGTTATATGAAAGAGTATTCATCGCATCATTTCAGGTCGCAAATATTGTTCGGCCTGCTTTTCATTGTTGCGGGTATCGCGCTTTTTTTGGATCGATCCGATCTCCTTGAAGTAGGTTCGATCTGGCGTTATTGGCCATTCCTAATAGTTCTTTTTGGTATCAATAAGTTGGTACAGTTTTCTAATCCTCGCATCATGCTGAAGGGTTTTTGGCTTGTTTTCGTCGGGTTATGGTTATATGTTTCGATCGAGCATGTTTGGGGATTGGAGTTCAGCGACACATGGCCCATGCTGGTCATTGCATGGGGGATTTCCCTCGTGGTAAAAAGTTTTTTAAAGGGCTCAGAAGAATATTGTTTTAAGGAGAATTAATATGGACAACCAAACGTTTCGTTTTTCGCCGCAATTGATGATCGGCGCCGCTATTATGATACTGGGCTTTTTATTTCTTTTCGATAATTTGAACGTGATTGATGCCGGCAGGATCATCCGCTTATGGCCTGTTCTTTTTATTTTGTTCGGAATTTTAAAAATCAGCCAATCACGAAACCCGTCAAGCTGGTTTGTAGGAGGCGTATTCATTTTCATCGGCTCCATTATGACCTTGGGCAGGCTTGGCATAATGCACTTTAGTTTGCACCAGTGGTGGCCTATATTTTTAATCATTGTGGGTATCAGTTTTTTATTAAAGGCTTGGACTCGTCATCAGCATGGCGCCGTTTTGGGAGCTAGCCGCATTATGAATCATGATGAGTCAACGGTTAACGTTGTTACGTTCATGGGAGGAAATCATATCAAAAATATATCTCAGGATTTTCGCGGCGGTGAAGTTACAGCCGTGATGGGCGGTGTGGAGATGGATCTCAGGCAGGCGTCAATGAGCGGCGAAGCCATACTCAATGTATTTACGTTTTGGGGCGGAATTGATATCAAAGTGCCGCCCGACTGGAACGTCATAATGAACGGCATCCCCATTCTTGGCGGAATTGACGATAAGACCGTCCAACCTGCGGATTCGCAGAGTAAACGCTTTGTTATCAAAGGCTATGCGATCATGGGCGGCGTGGAGATAAAAAATTAGAATTATTTCTGTTTTTAACCCTGCGATTTGTTTGTAAAAACGATTTTATATGCATCCGATTCTTGCGCATAGAGAAAAACTGGGACTGTATCTTTTCGCATGGCTGATACTCGGATTATTAATAACTACACTGGCGGTTTTATCTGACCGTTTCGCGTGGATATTTGCTTTGCTGTTTTCGGTTCCTGTCACGTTGCTGTACGCCTTCGTTGGCCTGTCGGCATATTATTTATGCCGCGCGTTTCCGCTTGATCGGGGAAAATTATTCCAACTCATACTCGTGTTTGTTTTTGTATCGGTAGTTTCCAGCGCCATGTGGATTCTGCTTGCCAAAACGTGGTATTGGGCGCTGAGCCAAATTACGCTCAATACGACACCAGTAGAGTTGTCCGATGCGTTGCTAACCATCTTGTTTGGAGTCGGTGTCGTTCTGTATATTCTATCGGTGTCGGTACATTACCTTCTCATTGAATTTGAAAAGGGAAGCCACGCGGAACGTCGCGAATTTCAACTGCAATTGCTTGCCCAAGATGCGGAACTGAAAAGTCTGCGCGCTCAAATTGACCCCCATTTTTTATTTAACAGTCTAAACTCCATCTCTGCGCTTACGACCGTCGACCCTGTTATTGCGAGGCATATGACGCTGCTGTTGGCCGATTTTCTGAGAAAAAGCCTGGATTTAGGCTCGAAAGATAAGATCACATTAGCCGAGGAGATTGAATTAGGATCCAATTTTCTTGATATCGAAAAAACGCGTTTTGCGGAACGACTTCAAGTGACTTATGATTGCGATCCTGCATGCAACGCCTGCTTGGTTCCTCCTCTGATATTACAGCCGCTGATCGAAAATGCTATAAAACACGGCATTGCCAATCTGGTTCAGGGAGGCATGATCATAATTCAGACAAAACGGTTAGGTAGCCGAGTGAGAATTTCTATCGAGAATCCGGTCGATAAGGAACCGTCGAGAAAAGCGGGCGCTCATCTTGGTTTGGAGAATGTCAAAAAAAGATTAGTAACATCGTATGCCGAAGAAGCCCGATTAGACATTATATCAACTGAAACGCGGTTTAAAATAGAAATCTTTTTGGCTGCGGAGGAAAGATGACGAAGAAAAAGGCAATTCGAACCCTGATCGTCGATGACGAATCTCTGTCACGGCGCATCGTACGGGAATACCTTGGACTGCATTCGGAGATCGAGATCGTCGGCGAATGTGCGAACGGATTTGACGCCGTAAAAGAGATCACGGAACAAAACCCCGATCTTGTATTTCTTGACATACAAATGCCGAAACTAAGCGGTTTTGAAGCGTTGGAACTTGTGGACAAAAATGTATCGGTTGTTTTTGTAACGGCCTACGATCAATATGCACTGAAAGCCTTTGAAGTTCACGCCGTGGATTATCTTCTCAAGCCATTCAGCCAACAGCGTTTTGATGAAGCACTGGAACATGCGCTACGGGACATATCCGCGAAAAAGCATAAAAACTTTCACGCGATAGCCGCCGCCGCGCAGCCTAAAGACCGTATTCAGGAACGTGTGCTGGTGCGCGAAGGATCACAGGTGCACGTTCTGCCGGCGGAAACGATAGACTATGTAGAGGCGCAGGATGATTATATCAGGATTCAGGCAGGTGGAAAATCATTTCTAAAACAACAGCGTTTATCTGAATTGGAAGAAGCTTTGGATCATAAAAAATTCATTCGGATTCACCGTTCGTATATTCTGAATATCGAACGTATGGCGAAGATCGAGCTGTATGCGAAGGACAGCCGCGTGGTGATACTTAAGGACGGTACGAAATTGAATGTGAGCCGGGCGGGGTATGAGAAATTACGCGGATTGCTGTAATAAAACAAACGTATTCATGGGTGGCTCCGATATTGAGAAGAATGCCATCGACACAAAGATAGAGATAGTTTTCCTGCAAGGGCGCTTCTTTCCATGCTATGTTGTCGCCACTGGGCTTTGAAGCGAGTGATCATTGCCGCAGATGACGGATTGAGGTCTCCAAACACGGTGCTCTATACTACGCAAAGATATAAGCGGCCAAGCCATACAGATACAGCTAGGCATAAACGCATCAATGGCTGGAGTTCGGAGTTGGTATATACCCAGTATTTAAGACGCAAGATCATCTATTTAGCGTCGGCCAAAACTAATCCGTTTGAGGTTTGAAGTCATAGATTGATTTGGATTTGTTTGACATACTTTTTCACTGACGACCTCTGTAAGTTTTGAGAAAATAGGTGCTTCTTACATTAATTTGCGGAGTCGCCGCATTTATTCATCCTTTTTTCTGTACACAGCTTCTAAAATTAACTCCATGCAAGAACAAGAAACGGACCTTATCGTATAAACGTCAGCTTAATCAAGTAAAGCATTTATGTTGTCCGAAATACTTTACGCCATCAAAATTGTAACTGTTTTTCAGTTATTATTTTTCTCAGTTTTTCTTTTTTTTCATAGTCGATCGGGAAAGCTGGGAAATTATATTCTTGCTGGCTTTCTTGCGGCGCTTACGTTTGGAACGATTTACCGACTTTCATTTTACGATATCGAAATTTGCATTGAAAAATATCCCCAACTCGTTTTTATAGGCGAATCGTCCGGGCTAATTCTAGGGCCTTCGCTGTATTTGTATGCGCAAACGATCGTTCGCGGAGAGCAGGCTGTTAATCTAACCAAGTTACTGCTGCACAGCATTCCTTTTATAGTTTTCTGGGCGTTCTTCTTACCTCAACTAAATGTTGATTTTTCAACGGAAGGACGTTTGTTTTCGACATCGCTAGAAATGTTTCTGCCGTATGCGGATATTTTGATTCATGGTTTGATCGTTACCCATTTTATTGTCTATACGTCGTCAACGCTTTTGACTATCCATAGATATCATAAAGAAATGTTGAATCATTATTCCACGGTAGAAAAATTACGCTTTCGGTGGTTGGCTATTTTGATAACCGCGTTTGTAAGCACATGGTTTTTGGGATTTGCCAATTATACCTCTGCATGGTATGGTGAGCAAATCAAATCGGTTGGGGTGTCGTACGTATTTGCTGCATTTATTTTTTCAAATCTCATTATTATCAAAGGGCTTCGACAGCCGCAGATTTTCATCGATCTTTTTCAGATCGTCCCGGATCGTCCCAAATATTCAAAAACCTTATTGCGGGATGAAGAGATCAAAACGTATCGACAGCAGGTGCAAAACTATATGGAAAAGTATAAGCCGTACACGGATGCCGGATTTACGATGGATGATCTTGCGAATGCGTTATCACTCCCCGCCCATGTCGTTTCACAGGTGCTCAATACATCTTTTGAAAAAAACTTTTTTCAATTTATAAATCACTATCGCATCGAAGAATGTAAGCGGCTTTTTCAAGTTCAGTCCGGTGAAAAGGCATCCGTCCTTGAGATATGTTATAAATCCGGCTTTAATTCTAAAACGACGTTTAATACTACATTCAAAAAAGTGACAGGATATACACCCACCGAATATTTAAGAAAAACTACTGATTCTCCAAAAAAATAAGGATTTATATGCCAGAAACTGTTTTGAAGTGCTGTCCTTTTATCTGTAAATTCGTTCGACCTTATTAACCTGAACGATTCTTCCACTTGAAAACGCTATCTTTTCTTGATTTTGCTCTGATTCTTCAACTCACAAGAAAAAAATCGTTCTAATGCCGCATAAATACAAACACTTTCTGTCGTTCACATCAATATCATCCATTTTTGGCGCGATAACTACAGCGTTTCTTTTTTTATGGGCATCCGCGGCGCCGCCGGACTTTGAATCGCAATTGAAGCTTGCTGACAACCCTTGGTATATGGGAAAACTCTGGATACTTTTCTTTCATCCGCAATTTAATTTTTTGGCTGTTATAGGTATAGCGATAATCCGACTGCGGGAAACGCCGGGATTAGTGATAAGTAGCGTGTTGTTTTTACTGATATGGATGATCACGGAAATGTCGCAGCAAGCCTTTTTAATAGACGCTCTCAATCAAATGTGGAGGCCGGCTTACGTACAGGCCGATACCGAACTGAAAAGAAATATCTACGAAACGCTTATTCGCGGAGCGTCGGGTTTTTCGGACAGTAAATATTTTGTCCTTCTTTATGCGTTCGGACTAGGCAGTTTGTTGTTGGGTCTGTCATTGCTCCGTGATACCGGCTTGGCAAAATGGATCGGATCCATTCAGATGTTTATCGGGATTTTAAGCCTGTCGTCTTTTGTTCGATATTATTTTTATTTTTCTTCGCTTGATCCGATAGTCAACTGGTTATATGAATGGATTTATGTTTTTATTCAGCCTTTCGTTCGACTACTTATCGCGTATTGGCTTTTTTCTCAAATCAAAAAACTCAATTACAAGGATGAATCTGCGCATGATTATCAAGCGTAGCTCGATGAAAAGATGGATGCTTGTGTTGTTATGGTTCAGTAGCATTCATATAAACGCCCAAAATGAAAATCAGCGCGAGCGCGATTCTATCGTTGATCACCACGTACATTTCTTATCGCCGGATTTGATTTCCCAATGGAAAGCTCTGGGGATCCCTTTTTCTAAAAAAGATAATTTCTATTCCGATATCGATTCGATCGTGAGACTGCTCGGAACGCGTCACATGAAACTTGTATCGATGGCGCACGTATTCACTTCTTCAGAATTCGGCCCGCCCGCTTCCGATGCATATGAAGCCGTAAAAAAGGAAAATAACTATTTAGCCTATCTTAAAAACAAGTATCCAAAGACTATAAGAGCTTATTATGGAATAGATCCTCTTCAGAATTACACATTGACGGAAATCAAACGCTGTCAGCGGGAATTAGGGTTAGACGGTATCAAGTTACATTTTAACACTTCCCAGGTATTTTTGACAGAACCGGAACACCGAAAGAAGGTCAAGGAAGTGTTTAAATATGCTTCTATACATCAGATACCCGTCTTGTTGCATCTGGATAACAGCCATGGGAGTTTTGGGGAACTTGATGTGCGTTTACTGGCCGACTCGATACTATCCGGTTTGGATTACGTCAAGCTTCATATTGCGCATTTCGGCACTTCCGGCGGTTTCAATGCAAGGACAAAGAGCGTCATTGATACGTTTACCGAATTATTTTCAGAGCAGCATCCGATTTCGAAACAACATATACGCTTCGATATTTCGGCGGTTGGGTTGAATAAGGATAGCGATGGAATCGCCCGCCTAAACGAAGAACAATTTAAAGAACTGGGTATCTATGCGCGCAAGTTAGGCTTTGATAAAATTGTATTTGGAACGGATTACCCGCTGTATTCAGCCCATGAATATCTGAACGTACTAAAAAACAAACTCAATCTTACACCGGACGAGTTAAAACAGCTCTTAATGGAGAAATGAACAATGATACTGCCGTTAAAGAGTCGCGGAAAATTCCTGTAGAACTTATTCCAGACGATAACCCTTTCACGTTAATTCATTTAAGACCTGTGTATGCTGCACAACAAACTTACGAGGAGGTACTTTGAGTATCAAAATAGTCCTGTACGTTTATTTGTTGTTTGTCACCCTTGACAATTACAACCTGATTTTGGCGCAGACAAACGTATTTACGAATGTCAATATCATTCCGATGGACAGTGCGCATATATTGACGGATCATTTCGTTATGGTGACCGACGGGAAAATCGCATATATCGGAAAGGAGAAACCCGCGCGAATCCCAAAAAAAGCACATTATATCGATGCCCGTGGAAAATATCTCATACCCGGATTGATTGACAGTTACGCTCACATCCATGAAAAAAACCTCGGGCTTTTTCTCGCTAACGGTATCACTACGGTACGCAATGCTCCCGGTTCCGCCTTTCAGCATGCTCTCAAGAAATTAACCGACAGCCAGGAGCTGATAGGTCCACGAATATACAGCGTTGGACCTGCGCTAACGGGATCAATAACGGCTTATCATACGCAGGGTGCTTTGGCCAATGCGGAAGAAGTTCGATTTGCAGTAAGGGAAACCAAGCGTATGGGTTACGATGCCGTTTTTTCGTATGTTACGATCTCTCCGGAAGTTTATAAGGAGATGTTGGACGAGGCGCAAAAATGCGGACTTCCCGTTCAAGGCCATGTACCCTACATGGTTCCCTATAAAGACTATATTGAAGGAAATCAATCATCTTTTGACAATCTTGTCGGGTTAATGAATTTACAAAGCGGAGCCACTTACCCGGAGGAACGCCTGGCTCAGTTTGCAGATGACTACAGGCGAACTGGAAAATACGTTATTCCCACCCTGACTATCCATAAAGCACGAGCCTCGGCCAGAAAAATAGACAGCCTAAAAAATCAATCTTCGATGAAATATGTGCTACCCCGCCAAAAGGAGTACTGGCGTCTGAACTCACAACAATACACTTATTCCGGCGCCCCGGATATCGTAAAGACATTTTACCAAAATGGCGTCCAACTTCTTTTAGGCTCAGACGGCGGTTTTCATTTTGTTGTGCATGGTTTTTCCTATCTTGATGAAGCGCAGAATTTTGCCGAGTTGGGAATATCCAACTATGACATACTCAGCGCCGGTACGGTCCACGCGGCGCGCTATCTCGGCTGGGATAAAAAAATCGGGACGATCGAAGTTGGCAAAGAAGCCGATTTGGTTTTACTTAATCGTAACCCGTTGGAAGATATCAGAGCGCTTGCTGATCACAGCGGCGTCATGATCCGTGGGTCATGGTATTCCCGGGAACAACTTGATGAAATGTTAAGAACACTTGAAAAAGAAATTCACGAAATGCCCGCAACAAATCGCATGGAGTTTTTTCCAAAACCGCCGCGTTCGTTTGAACCTTATGCGCAATATGAAATATATTATAAATCGGTACGGTGTGGAGATGAAAAAATCTATATATCGCAAGACGGTAAGCAACAGTCAAAGATCCTGAGTTATAACAGTATTGATCCTTTATGCCAGCGTAACACCATCACCGAATGGACGTTTCAGAATGATAATATTCAAGATACGAAAGTGAAGCGTACTTCCATCGAAGGGACTACGGAAGTATCCATGCGACCCAACAAAGGTTATACATCCGTCACCGGTCAGCATCCTATCTTCGGCACGATTAACTTCACGGATAGCACGGATGTTCATCGTATAACCGGAGGGCCTAACACATCGATCAATCTGGACGTAGACGTGGTCGGTAACTATTACGTGTTATTTAAGCATTTGAAGCCGCTGGATATCGGTCAAACCGATAGCGTCATATCAAAAAAAATAGAACTTAATCCCGAAGAGTGGGGACGCCAATCTATCATTGGTAATTCCTGGTACAAGGTCACACGAGTAATTGCAAATGACACTGTTGCGAATCATAAAAAGTATGAGATTACTCAACCGGGATTCAACGGCTCTCCGGATTTTAACTTCAAAAGCGTAATTACCGTTAATGAAGATGGTGTGATCGATCATATCACGTTTAATGACAATGTGATCATAAAAAAGGTAAAATGGTCCGCAATAAAGTAGAAGCCCCCTAAGAATAATAAAACAACAAATTAGTTTTTCAAGGGCCAAAAGGCGATTAAAAGGAGTATTGGAAGCAGAAGTATCCGAAAAAATGGCTGCTATTACGAGGTATTAAAAAACTTTATATATTTCTTACAGCCCAAGGGATGATCCCAAAATCGGGCGTTTGGGAACAGCAACATAAAACGAAATTAAATGTAAGTCGAGCGGGATATGAGAAATTAAAGGGTTTGTTGTAGTTCTGCGCCTCAGCGTCTTCGCAGTAAAATTATTATTCGATCTTCAGAACCGGCTCCAAAACATCCAGCCTTTTATCATCCTTATAATAGACCCGTTCCAGAAATAATCCCGATGGCGGTGCAGTGAATCGTGCCGGAATATCGGATTTCGACTGGAGAAATTGTTGAATGTCTTTTGACGTCAATTTTCCGCGGCCCACTTCCGCCATAACACCTACCATTTGCCGGACCATCTTCCATAAAAAATGCGATCCAACGATTCGAATGAGGATTAGAGCTCCGCTTTCTTTGATCTGAATACTCTCGATCATCACTTTGGAAGATTTGCTTTCCATTTCGTCCGGGGCAAAAGATTGAAAATTTTTCAGCCCGACAAATAATTTTGCCGCATCCTGCATTTTCTGAATATTCAATTCATCCTTGATCCACCAAACAAACCGTTTTCCGAACGCGCTCCGGCGGCGCGAGATCTGATACAAGTAACTGCGCGCAACAGCGTCATGCCGCGCGTGAAACTTGGTATCTGCTTTTTCGATGTCCAGAATATGAATATCGGCGGGCAGGGCATCGTTGATCTGAATTCGCAGTTTAAACGGTTCGAGTTTTGTCACCGCCTCCAGATGTGCCACTTGCCTGAGCGCATGCACACCGCCATCCGTACGTCCGGAAGCGTACAATTCGAACTCGTTCGTATTCAACACCTTCTCGACCGCAGTGATAATTTCGCCCTGAACGGTGCGCGCTTCTTTTTGCGCCTGCCAGCCGCTGTAACGGGTTCCCTCGTATTCGATAATTAGTTTGTAACGGGACATGAGATCAACCTTACGTGCAACGCACGCTTTTTAATGAAGCAAAATCTTTTTTATTATTCTCTGCAAAAACTTCGGTATTCCCGGCAGATAATTATCAAATGGTTTAATCGAGTAAACAGCCGGTCGTTCGTCGCGGTCATGTTTCATTCCCGGACAACCCGAATCATAATACAATTGTCCGTCAATCCGATACCACGGATATTCCCGGCAGCCCTGCGGCCGCGCTGAGTAGCACGAACAGGCTTTATCTTTTAATAGCGCACAGGCGAAACCGTTTGATTTTAGTTTAATACTCTTGCCGGAACGAACGAGCGATGGCTCGCCGATTTTTAAAGCATCTTCTTCCGTTACAACCACACCGCCGCCCAGAACATCACAACATAGTCCGCATTCCCCGCCGATACAATCCAGCCGGATCGGCGCATCGGCTTTTCGCAGATGTAGTAATCCTTTTTTACGCGCGTAGAAAATAATCCGGATCAGGCGAAACACGGAACTCACGTATTCTCCTTTTGTTGTAAGAGAAATCCGATTCCCAGCATGAGCGATGAGACCAGAAGGCTTGACACCGGCGCGAGAAATACAATTTCGTCATTGATAATATACTTGCCATAACCCGCGGTTGCCCATCCTGCAATAAATCCTGACGCAATACTCACGGATGCCCAGCGGGATAGCTTCTGCAGTTTGGTCTTATCGCCAAATAAGGCGGCCATGATGGAAGGGAATAAGCCCAACTGCGCTCCGTAGATCGCAAATACAAAATCGGCGATGGAAAAACCGATGGATGACAATATCACCACAACGCCCATAGACAACAAAGCAGCTGTGATTAAGATCAATCTTGAAATCCAGAGCTCTCTTGCGGAATCAATCCGCTCTTTTAGTTTTCTCCCTTGCGAAATCAGATCTTCATAAACCGTGTGCGATACGGCGATCAATTGTGTTGACGCGGTGGACAGCATCGCGCCGTATAAGCCGAGCACAACAAAGAACAATGCCATCATCGGAATAAGTCCATTCATTCCGCCTATCGCGTTGAGCAGCGTCAAAAGAGGATTTACCCGTTCCATCGGCACGATGACCATAAATGCGAGACATGCCGTGACAACAAACAATCCCCAGCTCAGCGCAGAGATGAAGACGCTTGAAAATAGTCCGCGGTATACCGTTTCCGGTTTCTGCGATGCGGCTATACGCTGCCAGACGCTCATGTCGGAAATAAAAGTTGGAACATTGATCACCCATACGCCCAGAAGAAAAGCGGGCAGTTCTTCACGCCAGGTAAATTGTTTTATTTCATCCGGAATGTTGGCAAGATTGACCGCCCAGCCTTCATGGCCGCGCACGAAATAAAAATAAAAACCAAGCAGAGCGGCGAGAAACAGCCAGATGGAAACCATTTGAATGCGGTCCGTCACGATCACGGCGCGAAATCCGCCGTAGGACGTGTATGCGAGTCCTATCAACGCCAGAACAGAAACCGCCAGCCAAAGCGGAATTTCAGGAATCAGGCTGGCAAGAAATCGGGAACCGACGGTTAGTTCCACGGCAAATGCGCCGAGAAAACCAAGGCTTGTGCAGGCGGCGCCGATCATGTACAAGGAACGGGAATTGAATTCCTGTCCCAAGAACTCATGCAGCGTCGGGCGATGGTCGTAAGCTGACAACTTTGTCCAGATTCGTTTTGCGACAAAACGTACGCAGAAAAGTCCGATCGACGTTGTGATCACCGTCCAGAAGAGCCACACGCCGAGTTCCGGCGCCAATTCAAAAAAGGCAAGAACGACCGTCGCCAGGGAAATGCTGGTAGCAACGGTGCTTGAGGAAAATTCAGCTGAATTTCTTATTTCAGCCTGATGTCCGCCGGTTAAAGGAATGAGATCGGCCAGGTTGCGGTTTTTCCTTCCGAGCAAGAAACCGACAAATAAATAAACGGAAAAAGCGCAGAGAAGCGCCGCTGCAACAGTTACCGTCATGATGGATTTTTGCTTTTTTTGGTGATGCGCAATTCGACGTTGATGCGCTGTTTCAATGCGGGAGGAATGTGCGGAAATTTACCGGCGGCAATATCCACTAGTACGGGAATTTCGGCGCCGGGATATACTTCCACCGCCCAGCCGTTTTCGACAAGAACGCTGAATACCGCTATCTCTTCAAGCAGATATTGGGTTGATAAGGCTATGGCTGTTTTTTTGTCTACAACGGGGCTTTTTTTATTTTTCATCTGGCGAGAAATAAATTCAGTCGATGTTTTATCGATCGATTCCCGAAATTCAAAACTGGATACAAATAGTTCATCCAGGATCTTTTTCGCCTTATGGTATTCCGGCGAGTCGAGAAACGACTTCCAGCGTGTCACACGAAATTTTTCTTTAGGAAGTAGCGACAGATATTTTTCGGACTCTTTTAAAAAAGCATCGCCCATGCGCAGCGATTCAATTTCAGCTTCTTTGGCCTGTCGGTTGTAGAAAATATGTTCGTTATAACGCTGAAGATAATCGCCTACTACAATCAGGCATTCGTCAAAATGACGTGAAATCCATTCGAGCAATACCTGGAACGATTCGCCGCGGAACTGCGGATTGCCAATGCTGATACCGAGATAACATCGGCGGTGGAGAAACAGTTCTTTCTGCGTGATCGCCGGCGCGATACTCTCGATGCGTGTGGTGTATTCGGTTAATAGATCTTTATTTGTTGTCAAGTTCGTTCCAGAGTTTTTCGATGTGTTTGAGTTTTTTCACGGTTTCGTTGTATGTAAAACTCGTGCCGTAGTGTACACGGTCTTCTTTGGCGTTCATCACGGAGTTATCCGCGAACGCCACCACGTTACCGCCGCGGAGTTTATAAAACCAAAGATTATTCATCTCGACGGATTCGTGCAGCAGGATATCGTCAAACTGTTTGATCTGCGGATATCCCCATTTGATCTGGATCTTTTTCATCGCTTCGTTGAATCGAGGCAGGCGCTGTTCATATTTTTTGTGATTCTTTTCGAGGAAACGTTTGAAATTGGTTGTGAATTCCTTCAACACCTCTTTGCGATTGGGCGAAAGGTACATGATCTCCAGTTTTTCAAAATGTCCTTCCCATAAAAAGCTGTGATCGAAAAAATCAAAATTGGAATTATCCGTGAACATACGGTGGTCACGAATGGTGCCGACAATGTGCGTGATGCGCGACCGGTTTTTCTCTTCCCATTTCGCCAATTCATTGGGTGAAATGCGCGGGACGTAGCCTTGTAAATTTTCAAGCAGGTCTAACGAAAGATCGAGGTAAAACGGCGGCGTGGAACTCAACAATGATTTAACGTGGCTGTCGAGCAGTCCTTCCTGGTCAATAACCGTCGGCCGCGGCGTGGTAAGAAAGTTTTCCAGCTCGTTGTCAATATGCCGCGCTTTGATCTCGTCGCCGACGACGCTGGACTCTTCCGATTTGATAATCGGCCAAAGCGGATCAAATTTTTCAAAGAGATCATGTAGTTCCGCGTCGGCCTCGCCGAGCAGTTTGGACATGGCGCGCATGTCATCAATGGAATCGATGCCGGATTCCATCACCTGAATCGCAACCATGATCTTGCAAAGGGGATCGAGTTCGATTCTTTCAAAACTCTTGATTACCAGCACGGCTTTTCCGGGCTGCAGAACGGCCGAGCCCGCTTCGACCATGCGGTAGGATGAACCGCCTAAGCCTAATTTGGACGCAACTTCATCGGAAGAGAGTACCATAAAATTTCTCATCCGCTGCAAGACTAATCCCAATGCCTGCATAAGCGGATTTTTGAAAACCCTCTTAAGAGCTTCCAATTCTTTAGCGGAGGTCTTTGATCGATTCACGATGACTTTTAAAGTTATATTTAATAATGATTTAGTTTTACTATTTTAACGCTTTAACATAGTCAAATATAACAAAAAAGTCAAAAAAATAAAACATCAATATTGACTTAAATAAAAGTTGCCGTATATTGAAAGGCAAGTATTACGGAATCACATCATCTACCCAAAATGTAGCGGTCCGCAAAATCGGGTTCGTATGAAAAATTTTTTCCCATTTTTATTTTTTGTATCCCTTTGCTTCCAACTATCTTCCGTATTTTCGCAATCCCCAAAACCTCTCGATCTTAAAGACAGCATTAAAATTCTCAGGAAAGAACTAAAAAGTAATCCCGACGGCTCGCGCCTGCGTTTCGAACTGGCGAAATTATATCTTTCTGACGACGAATACGGCGGGATCATCGATCTATACGAAAAAAAATTCGATAAGAAAGAATGCACTGCCGCAGAATATAAAATGTACGCCGTTGCGCGGATCAGAAATTATGAAAAAATGGTTATCACCGGCAAAATACTATCCAAAATACCGATCGCATCCATGTTTCATTCCGATTTGTCCGACGCGGGAAAAGCCTTGGACCTAGTTCTGCAACAGGACTCTGCAGACCTTGAGGCTAAATTCTTTAAAGGCGTTTTACGCTGCGTAAACGGAAAAGAAACTGAAGCGGAAAATATATTTCGGGAGATCATTACAGCCGATCCTTATTTTAAGACGTACATTTTTTATGATGCGTGGCTGGAACTTGGAGCGCTTTTAAGAAAACAGGAACGATGGAAAGAAGCCAATGAGTTGTTTGAGAAACGAGCCGCTCTCGACAGCGCAGATACGTGGCCGATGATCCAATTGGCCTTGTCTTACATAGACGTAAAAAAAGATGAAGGCGCCACCCGCGCATTTTACCGGGGATTACGATCCGTTTCAGATCAAAAGAATATCGAGCAATTGTACTTAGAAGCATTACCGATCGCTACGAAAGAAGAAATTAATGTATGGAAAGTACTGGCCGCTCCCGCGGATCAACTCCAATTTCTACAGACATTCTGGAAAAGCCGCGATCCAAATCTCGTCGATGCTGTGAATGAACGATTGGTCGAACATTACCGCCGTGTGCAGCATGCGCGCACATATTACAAAAAAATTCGCTCGCCGTACTTCGATGACCGCGGATTAGTTTACATCAAAATGGGCCCGCCTGACAAATACTTTACAGGAGTCAATGACGCGTCCTGGGTGTACGAAAGCACGAATGAACATTTCGATTTTGTTGATGTAGGGCATGGCACGTACGAGATCCGGCCTTTATCTGATGCGGTACCTCTTGCAGGGAGCGCGCAGGAGCGGTTCGCTGCCTTGTACAATCTTCTGGATGCGCGTAGAAATTACCATACCGACTACGAACGCCTGGCCAACCGGATGAAAGGCGCCGAAAATAGTATTTCAGTTGAGCGTAACGCACAGCAGGTGCTTGGCGTTTATCAAAGCAATCTGAATATAATCGAACAACAATTGAATACCATTACACTGAGTAAGCCTGTAAACGAAAAATTCGATTTCAACACCGGCGCACAGCCCTTGCAAATCAACGCAAACTTCGCCTCTTTCAAAAGTACCAATTCTTCTCGCCTGGACTTTTATTATATGATTCCCGTTCAGCGGCTGAAATTCATGCCGGTCGAGAACGTTTATGATAAATCTTTTCTCACCGTGAAAGCGAAAATATTCGACACTACGTATCAGGAAATTAATTATCTCGAAAGAGACTACCGTATCACCAGCGTGGATTCCACGTTGCAATCGGAATATTACATAATTGACGAACTGCGCAGCCTGCTTAAGCCCGGTAATTATCTGCTGGCACTAGACATTCGTAACAATCTGAATGAAAAGATAGGAATTTACAAAATCAAGCTTCGCGTCCGAGATTATTCTTCCAGACAACTCACGATCAGCGACATTGAACTATCCTCCTCGGTGAGTCAGCAGGTAATCATTGACAAGTTCATCAAACCCGATACGAAATTGCGCGTCGTTCCAAACCCCGCGGGTTTGAGCCCAAAATCGAAACCGCTGACCATTTATTATGAAATCTATAATCTGACGTTGGATAATGAAGGGATGAGTTCGTACGAAGTATCTTATACGATAGACACCAAATCCAAGAAGAATTTTTTTGCAAAACTCTTTTCAGGCAACTCGAGTATCAGTTCTACGACGCTCAAGACCGGCGCATCAACTCTTGAAAGAGAATACATTGCGTTCGATATCAGCGAATTGCCGGAAGGGAAAGCTTTCCTAAGCGTGAAAGTAACCGATCAATTAAGCAATAAATCAGCAGTATCCTCAATCGAACTGAAAATAAAATAAATCGAGCGTTGTCGCCAACAAAGTTATTTGCACATCAAGGCGATTGTACATACCAATTCCCAAATCGTTAAAAGACCTTGATATATCCCTCATAGTTCAGTACCATTATTCCTAGAATTTATTTCTATCCATTGTTGATACCGGTAAGCTGTTGGGTTCATCGTTAGCTCAGAAAATAAAAGGTTAGTGAAGGCTCGGTGGTCGATTTGAATAAGATGTCTGACACCATATCAAGACTTTCGTGTTGGCTGATGGTATACGTTTGTGCGGGGCTAATTTCCGGATGTTCGGTGAAAACCATGGCTGTGAATTCTATAGCCGACGCCCTCAGTGAGGGTAATGCCGGCGTCTATGCGACGGATGACGATCCGGAGTTGGTCGGCGACGCGCTGCCGTTTGCCCTCAAGACGATGGAATCTCTTTTAGAAGCCACACCGCGGCACAAAAAACTGCTTATCGCCACTGCTTCCGGTTTTGTTTTGTATGCGCACGCGTACATCGTACGTCCGGCAGATGCGATGGAGTCGACCCATTTCGATGTTGCACGTGAACAGCGCGCGCGCGCCAAACGATTGTTCCTTCGGGCGCGAGGCTACGGACTGCGGGCGCTCGAACTTAACTATCCGTCCATTTCCGACTCGTTATTAAACAACCGGGTTTCGATATTGTCCAATTGCCGGAAGGAAGACGTCCCAGCCCTGTATTGGACTGCGGCCGCATGGGGCTCGGCCATTTCCGTAGCTAAGAGTGACATGGTTCTGGTGAGTAATTTCCCCGTTGCCGCGGCCATGATGGAACGAGCCTTGCAGCTTGACGAGGCGTGGGGTCAGGGCGCCATTCACGAGTTTTTTATTATCTTGTCTGCGGGAAAGTCGGAATCGGAAGGCGGCGGAATCAAGCAGGCAGAACGCCATTTTAACAGAGCAATGGAACTTAATGGCGGACGATCCATCAGTCCGTTAGTTACCATGGCAGAATCCGTTTGCGTATTGAAGCAGGATCGAATAAAGTTTGAACAGTTATTGAAACAAGCGCTGGAATTTGACGTCCATCGGTATCCCGAAAACCGGCTGGCGAATATATTCGCTCAGCGTAAGGCGCAAAATCTAATGCTCAATATTGACAATCTCTTTTTTGCAGATGGCGATGGATCAGAAAGATAGTTTTGAATAAGAATTCTGATAATTTATGTAACCAACGCGAGGAGCATATCCCATGATTTTCGGTATTATTCGGCCGGTTGTAATCTATTTATTTCTCCAGATATTTTGCACGGTTTCCATGTTTACAATGGATTCCGCGGAATACGAAAGCTCACGATCTGTCGTGATAAAGATGGCGACGCTGGCCCCCAGCGGTTCCGCGTGGCATGAGAATCTTAAGGAAATAGCTTCAGAGTGGAACCGCGCCAGCGGCGGCGCTGTGACGCTTCGTATCTATCCGGACGGTGTTGCCGGCGACGAATCGGATATGGTGCGCAAGATGCGTATCGGGCAGCTGCAGGGCGCCATGATCACCAATGCGGGCCTTAGCCGCTTCGTATCTGAAGCGAACGCGCTGACCATTCCGCTGGCGGTGGACTCATGGGAGTCATTGGACCGTGTACGCAACGCCATGAAACCGCGGCTGGAAAAACTTTTGGAGGAACAAGGGATCGTCGTACTTAACTGGGGGGACGCTGGATGGGTACGCTTTTTTGTGAACAATCCCGATCCTTCGGTCAAGACCGTGCAAAAAGCGAAACTTTTCGTCTGGTCGAGCGACGACGGCACAGCGGATGTATGGAAGGCTTCGGGCTTCAATGCTATTCCGCTCGCGTCTACGGACATTCTGCCCGGACTGCAAACCGGTATGATCAACGCATACAATTCCACAGCAACCATGGCGCTGGCAAGTCAGTGGTTCGCATTTACTCCCTACATGATCGATATGCCGTGGGCGCCGCTGATCGGCGTGACCGTGGTAACAAAAGACACGTGGGAAAAAATTCCGGAAACGACGCGCGACGAATTAAAACGAATCGCCGAAGACGCAGGGCAGCGTTTGCAAAAGGAAGTTCGTCGAATAGAAGATCAGGCTATCTCCGAAATGCAGAAACGCGGATTGAAAGTCATCAAGCCCAGTGAAGATCAATACAAAGAATGGCAAAAAGTCGCACAGGCATCTTATCCCAAAATTCGGGGATCTCTCATTCCGACCCAATGGTTTGACGATGCGATGCGTGCCGCGAAAGGCGAGAAATAATCTATGAGCGTTGACAGTTTGAATCAAAATATTCTCACGGAAAGACGCGTCTCGTCCAGGGCCGATAGGTTTCTGACCATTCCCGTGGTAACGGGGCTTTTGGTGATGGCGTTGATTCCGCTGATTATGACCATTGCGCGATGGGTACCCGATTTAACCATTGCCGGAGCCGCCGGCTGGGTTCAGCATCTGACTTTGTGGTTGGGTTTATTAGGTGCAACGGTGGCGACGTTACGGCGCCGCCATCTTTCAGTGACCGTCATACAACTTTTTAATGCAAACCGGTTCACACCGGCAGTGGATCTCATTGCGGGCGCCGGCGCTGTCGGGATCCTGATCTGTTTAATGATTGCATCTATCAATTTGGTCATTGCCCAATACCCAAGTCCTGAAAACCTCGCAGGCTGGTTCCCGATTTGGTTTGCGCAAACCGCCATGCCCGTAGGATTTCTCGCGATGGCCGTCTCGACGGTAGTGGCATCTGCAGCAAATTGGCGTAAGCGTTTGCTGCTCGCCGGGCTGTCGCTGTTATTCGGCCCGATTCTGGCGTTATTACCGGAGAGTCTATACCAATTTATAACCCTTCCTGGAAGCATTGCACTTCTCGGCCTGGCTTTACTCGGGATGCCGCTGTACGCTGTTCTTGGCGGCGCAGGTCTGCTATTATTTTTTACAATGGATATTCCTATTGCGGCGGTTTCTGCGGAAACTTACCGGATAGTTACTCAACCGGTATTGCCAAGCATTCCTTTATTCGCGCTAGCAGGATCCGTGTTGGCCGCCGGCGGCGCGCCGCAGCGTCTGGTTCGTCTCGTGCAAGCCTGGACCGGTTGGTTACCCGGCGGGGTCGTGCTGTCAACGGTGATCGGTTGCGCGATATTTACCGCAATCACCGGCGCGTCGGGCGTGACGATTATCGCTTTGGGCGGATTGCTCTTGCCGGTACTGATGGCATCGAAATTTGATCGCCGCTTCAGTATCGGACTGCTGACCGCATCCGGTTCCGTTGGTTTATTATTGCCGCCGAGCCTGCCGGTAATATTGTACGGCATTTACGGACACGTTGCTATCGATCAGTTATTTATCGCCGGTCTGGTGCCCGGCTTGCTTTTGATACTCATGCTCAGCACGTACAGCGTATACCGCAGCCGCGCTCAGAAAAATCCAAGACCGCCCTTTGATTTTAATGAAGCTCTTAAAGCTACGTGGATGTCAAGAGGGGATCTGATCCTTCCGTTGTTAATATTTGTTGGCCTGTTTGGCGGATTCCTGACGGTTGTCGAGACCGCGGCGTTTACGGCGTTGTGGGCTATATTGCTGGAGGTGGTTATTCACCGGCAACTGGATCTGCGGCGTAAGTTGCCGGCGGCTATGATGGACTCGGCTGTGCTTATCGGCGCGCTGCTGGCGGTACTGGGAATGGCTCTGGGTTTGGTCTCATATCTTGTGGATGAGCAGATTCCTACGAGAGTCACGGAATGGGTCGTGAGCACCATTGAATCCAAATTTGTTTTTTTGCTGATACTCAACGCGCTGCTTCTTTTGGTTGGCGCGCTTATGGATATTTTTTCAGCTATCGTCGTGGTAGTGCCTTTGATCGCGCCTATCGGGCTCGCGTTTGGCGTTGATCCCGCGCACCTTGGTATTATTTTTCTTGCCAATCTTGAACTCGGCTACCTTACTCCGCCGGTAGGTATGAATCTTTTTTTCTCTTCTTTGCGCTTCGAGCGTCCTCTGGTGGAGATCTTCAGTACGGTCGTTCCGTTTCTAATCATTTTTGTTGCTTGGGTGCTACTGATCACGTATGTACCGGCGTTGACGGTTGATGTAGTCGGAATGTTCCAATAACCTGCAAGGCTAAGCGGGTACATTTGACTTTCGCGTCATGCCGATATTTTGCTAAAGAAAATTGTATGGATAAGATGAAAAAACCGGTCACGACCATCGATGAATATATCGAGTCGTTCCCGATCGACGTGCAGGATATGCTGCAGACCTTACGCCGAACCATAAAAAATTCCGCTCCAAAAGCAGTTGAAGCGATCAGTTATCAAATACCGACGTTCAAACTGCATGGCAATCTTGTTCACTTTGCCGCCTACAAACATCATATCGGATTCTATCCCACCTCATCGCCCGTCAAAGTATTTGCCAAGGAACTTACTTCGTACAAGACCTCCAAAGGCGCGATACAGTTTCCCATCGGGGAACCGTTGCCGCTGGCGCTGGTGCGGAAGATCGTGAGATTCAGGGTCAAAGAAAGTACGGAAAAGGCTAAGAGAAAAATTAAATAGCGCCGCCATACCTCAGGCCGGATTTGTATTTTACCGGCCTTGAAAAAAATGCCGAGGAAACTCGAGTTCACAGCCAAAGTTTTCTCAGCCAGAGGCTGATCCGCCTCCGGCGTGATTTCCCGCTTTCTTTTCAAAAAGAAAGCGGATCCAAGTGTTTACTTTATAGCGATGTCGCCATCATAAAAACACCTGTGAAGTCTTTTCTTTCTTTTGCTGGCTCAAAAGAAAGAAACAAAGAAAAGAGCCAAGGCTATGGAAAAACGCCGGAACTGGAGTTCGCTAATGTTGGTGGCAGAAAACAGTTCTTAACATTTTAGAGTTGCCATAAGTTTACAATCTGTTCCACGTTTTCTGCTGAAATGATATCGCGAACTCCGGTTCAGTCTCGGCGTTTTTCCAAGGCCTGAAAATCAGAATACAAAAAACACATTTGCCTTGTACTAGGTATTTGCATCCCCGGCCTTGAAAAAAATGCCGAGGAAACCCGCGTTCGCAGTATTATAAATGCGAAAAACGGCTTTCATAAACGTTCTGATTTCGTGTATCGTTAAGATAGAGAATCGTTTTTCGCAACCATTCTGCGAACGAGGGTTTAGGCATTTTTTTCACAGCCGCTATTTTCTTTGCTGCTTTCTTTTGTGCCAAAAGAAAGCAGATCCAGGTGTTTACTTTATCGCGAGGCTGTCATCATACGAAAACCCTGTGAAGCCTTTCTTTCTTTTGCTCGTCCATAAAGAAGAGAATCCAATATTCATTTTCTAAGCGAGGTGTTACTTTCTTTGCCTTGATGCAAAGAAAGTAACCAAAGAAAAATCAAGGCTGGCGAAAAAACGCCTGAACCTCTGCTCGCTCCGCTACGCCGAAAAAACTCACAGCCTGAGGCTGCTCAGACAGTTTTCGGCGCTTTACGCGTCGCTCGCTTCGGTTCTTAACGGCGTTTTTCCGCAGGCCGGAAAGAAAATCAAAGAACTACATCTAAAGTATAATTTGTCTTTGTATTCTCCGGCCTTGAAAAAAATGCCGAGGAAACCCGAGTTCGCAGCATTAATTTTTTTCACAGCCGCTATTTTCTCAGCCGAAGGCTGATCCGCCTTTGGCGTGATTTGCTGCTTTCTTTTGGCACAAAAGAAAGCAGATCCAAGTGTTTACTTTAAGTAATAGCTCTAATAATATGAAAATGCCGTGAAGCCTTTCTTTCTTTTGCTCGTGCAAAAGAAAGAAACAAAGAAAAGCACGAAGGCTATGGAAAAACGCCGGAACCGGAGTTCGCTAATGTTGGTGGCAGAAAACAGTTCTTAACATTTTAAAGTTGTCATACGCTTACGATCTGTTCCACGTTTTCTGCTGAAATGATATCGCGAACTCCGGTTCAGTCTCGGCGTTTTTCCAAGGCCTGAAAATCAGAATACAAAAAACACATTTGCCTTGTACTAGGTATTTGCATCCCCGGCCTTGAAAAAAATGCCGAGGAAACCCGAGTTCGCGCTTTAACCCCACCCTATCTCCCTCCCCTTGCTAAGGGGAGGGAGATAGGGTGGGGTCTTTCCCGCAGGCCGAAAACCGCTCTATACTTCGCGCAAATAATTGCTTGAAAATGGCATGCCCGCGCTGTACATTATCCCCGTCTATTAGCCGTTCTTTTCTATCGTAGGAATATTATCATGAAAACCATTCTCCTACTTTTACTTATTACAACAACCGGCTTTTCCCAAAAGCTGATACTGACGGAGCGCGCCGACCCGTCGCTGTTGGAAGCCACAGTACGATTTCTCGCCGACACGATCGGCGGGCGAAGCTACCAACAAAAATCCGCGCTCAAACGCGCATCGGAATACATTCAGCAAAAATTTACCGAATTCAGCCTCACGCCAAAACTTCAGACCTACACGGTGAACGGCGAAGAGTATGAAAATATCTACGCCGAGATCGTCGGGGAATCCGAAAAGGCCTTCGTCATCGGCGCGCATTACGACACGTATTCCGACCTGCCCGGCGCGGATGACAATGCGTCCGGCGTCGCGGGGCTGATCGAAACCGCCCGGCTCGTGTCGCAATCGGGCAAGCCTTCCTACACGCTCGTCTTCGTAGCTTTCACGCTGGAGGAACCGCCCTTTTTCAGAACAGAGAATATGGGCAGTTACCGTTTCGCTAAAATGCTGGCCGATTCCGGCCGCGCCGTCATAGGCATGGCGAGCATCGAGATGATCGGGTATTTTTCCGATAAGAAAATACAGGAATATCCGTCGTCGCTCTTCAAGATATTCTATCCGTCGGAGGGAAATTTCATCGCGTCGGTGTCCAATTTCGGTTCCTCTTCACTGGCCGACGAGTACCAGGACCATGCGCAATTGCTCAAAGAGATCGACTGCGCCCAGCTTGCCGCGCCGTCCGCCGTGCAAGGAGTCGACTTCAGCGATCATCTGAATTTCTGGCGCTTCGGGATCGACGCCTTCATGATCACCGATACGGCTTTCCTGAGGAACCGTAACTATCACACGCGCAACGACAAAGCCGATAACTTAGACTACCTGCGCATGAGCTTCGTCGTCAATGCGCTGGCGAATATGGCGATGGGGAAGTTTTGAAATAGGAAACCCTTGATAATGGAATAAGCGCCATGTACATTATCCCCGATAATTAAAGTTCTTTTCTATCGTAGGAAATTAAATATGAAGCTGTTACTAGTATTAATCTTCTTCACGTGTTCCTGCTTGCAAAAAGCACCGCAAGAAAAAAATCCCAATATCATTTTTGGTAAAATAATGAGCGGGGTGGATTCGCTTCTAATCGTGACAAAACCAAAAAACAACCTCATTGTACAGTGTTTTGATTTTGTAAAATTCAAAATAAGATCAAATGAGATCAGCCTGGTTTATGATACCATGAAGTATGCGCTTGATAGTTGCGCGGCTTTTGGGGTAGACAAAAACGGTAAACCGGCCATTATATTTGGAAAATTCTTTATTGACTTGTATCCTCAAAACGCCTCAACCGCATATTCAATTTTGATCCATGAATTCCAGCACGCCTACGACTCTTATATAAACAAAGACCTGTATCAAATCTCGCTCGGGAATCCGATCGAAAAGACCTATTTTGAAATGGATGCCGCTACGGTTCAGGCAGTTTTTATCAGGGACTATTTGAAAAATTATGAGATTTCCCCGTTTGAAGTCTATTTGAAAGATAATCTTCAGTTTGGAATGACAGGGGTATCGCTTTTTTTCAATAGCACCGATCTGGACCTTCTGCATGAAATGGATCGATTCAAAGACAGTCCGGCTGATCTGAAAGGTTCGATGAAAGCTTTTACAGATATGGGCAAATCGATTACGGACACTACGACATTTTCCGAAGAAAGGCCGGATTGGGAAAATTACATAAATCTCATCAGACTTCTGACGTATTGTTATTACGGGCCGCAGGTAGCTTATGATATAGCAAATAAGAAAGACCCAAAGGTTGATTCAATCCCTGACTTTTCATTTGATAATTATCCGGGCGTTCATGCCACGATCTTGGCAGCTCAGGATAAATTTTATGATAATATTAAGTATCTTCAGTTTAACGATCGCGTCGACTCGAACTATAATAATTATTTCTATGAAGCGATTCAAAAAAGCGGAGAGTGAGGGTGCGACAAATGCGCTGGCGAATATGGCGAGGGGGAAGTTTTAAAATAGGGGGAGAATGAGAAATGTCTTACAAAGATTTACACGAAGAACCATTTGACGATAGCACAATCGCGAAACTTGAAATTTTTGAAGATTATGCACAAGCATGGCTACCCACGTTTATCATGCAAGGTGTCCCTAAGATTTGTATTTTTGATTTTTTTGCTGGAACCGGATATGACAAAATCGGAATCGCCGGAAGCCCAATACGCATATTAGAACAAATCAAGGTTCAACTTGGTCATGTCTTCCAGAAAAAAACTAAAATAGAAGTTTATTTGAATGAGTTTGAGCCAAACAAGAAGAAACAAAATAAATTTGAACTTTTGAAAAGATCATGCTCTAATTATCTGAATGAAAATAAAGATGTTGAGCGGGCAATCGAGATTCATTATTTAAATCATGATTTTGAAGAAATTTTTCCTTTACTTTTATCTAAAATAAGGGACTTTCCATCATTAGTATACCTTGATCAAAACGGTATCAAATTCTTATCTGATAAGTACTTTTTAGAATTAGAAAAAACAAGACAAACAGATTTTCTTTATTTTGTATCGGCCTCATATTTCTGGCGTTTTGGTGAGAATTTAGAATTCAAGATGCATCTTGATATCGATATGACTGAAGCAAAAAAACATCCGTATAAGTTTATACATAGAAGCATTATTGAGCAATTAAGAAAAAAATTGCCAACCGGAACAAAGCTTAAGTTATATCCGTTTTCCTTAAAGAAGGGTGCAAACATATATGGTATCATTTTTGGCGCATCACATCCATTTGCAGTGGATAAATTCTTGACTATTGCGTGGAGGAGAAATGAAACAAATGGTCAAGCAAACTTTGATATAGATGAAGACGCGCAGAAAGAACAAGTTGACATGTTTTTTGGGAAGAAGCTGACCAAAGTAGAAGATTTTAAACAGAATGTGAGAAGAAAAGTTCTAAACAGAGAAATTATCAACAATTTTCAGTTATATGACTTTGCATTAGAAGAAGGTCATATTGGGACTCATGCTGCAGAATGTCTAAAGCACATGAAGAAAAATAATGAAATTACGTATGATGGAATCTCACCACTGGTTACTTATGACAACGTTTATAATCAAAAAAGACAACTAGAGTATAAAAGACCATAAATGAAGTATAGTAAAATAGAATGGACAGAAGCAACTTGGAATCCTTCCATTGGTTGTGATAAAGTTTCAGCGGGATGCAAATTCTGTTATGCTGAGGTCATGGCTCAACGATTACAAGCCATGAGAACTCCTGGTTATGAAAATGGATTTGAATTCAAGATCTTACCTGAACGAATTGAAGCTCCATTGAAAATTAACAAACCTACTAAGTTCTTTGTTAATTCAATGAGTGATTTGTTTCATGAAAGAATGCCTTATGCTTTTCTAGATAGAGTATTTGCGACTATTCGAAAAACGCCACATCATACGTATCAGATACTAACTAAACGAGAAATGAATTTAGAAAAATATTTTCGTTCAAGAATTGTTCCGGATAACGTTTGGTTAGGTGTGACCGTTGAAATATCAAAGAAGAAAAATCGAATCGATGTACTTCGAAATATCGATGCAAAAATAAGATTTCTTTCAATTGAGCCATTGCTGGAAAATATTGGGAAGCTTGACTTGGCCGGAATTCATTGGGTAATTGTTGGCGGTGAAAGCGGACACGGTGCTAGGCCAATGAAGCCTGAATGGGCTATTGACATTCAAAGACAATGTGATAAACAGAATGTTTCTTTTTTCTTTAAGCAATGGGGAGCTTGGGGTGCCGATGGACTGAAGAGGAACAAAAAAGCTAATGGACGAATTCTTTTAGGAAAAGAATGGAACGAAGAGCCTAAGTACGAATTGCCGAAAAAGAAATTAGTTCAAAATTCTATGAGGCCTCAAGCTTTGTAGTGGTGATCGCTTATTAAATTCTTCAAAAACACGCCCGCTTTGTTATGCTTCCTTCACATCCCTTAATCAAAAATAACTCATCCATATTTTAACTAGTAAGCACATGAAAAAAACACTCCCCATCATCACATTTCTTTTCATCTTCACCCTCCACCTCCCCGCTCAAACCGTCACCCATATCGATCCGGCGACATTGACGGAGCTTGAGAAGTCCTGCGTAGAGGACGAGCCGCTGAAAGCGGCTCAGAATGCGATGGCGCAGACGGACGGGAAGGTCGTCAGCCAGAATTGGGAAAAGATCGCCGGCGTCGATCCGTATTTTTCCATTCGCCTGAAGGATCAGAAGATCACCGATCAGAAAAGCACCGGCCGCTGCTGGATGTTTTCCGGGCTGAATATCGTACGTCCTTCGGTGACCAGCCGGCTGAATTGCCGGGATATCGAATTGTCCCAGGCATATCTGTATTTCTATGAAAAACTCGAGAAGGCCAATCTTTTTCTGAATGCCGTCATCGAGACGAGGAAACAGCTTTACACCGAGCGGTCGGTCGAGAACCTGATGAAGCAGGTCGTGCAGGACGGGCAGAATTGGCACGGCTTCACCGCGCTGGTGAAAAAATACGGCGTCGTGCCCAAGGACGTCATGCCGGAAACGCACAGCGCGTCGAATTCCGCGCACGTGATCCACGTTCTCAGCCTGCGGCTCAAGCAGGCGGCGATGAAAATCCGCAGTGAATCCAGCGACAAGAAAATCGCCGAGATCAAGATGCAGGCGCTCAAGGATGTGTACCGCATTCTTGTGATCAATTTTGGCACGCCGCCGAAAGAATTCACCTGGCGGTATATGACGGCGGAGGATAAACTCTCGCCTTTGAAGACGTACACGCCGCAGCAATTCTACCGCGACGCGATCGGGGACGAACTGGACGATTATTACCCGCTCTATTCCGTTCCGACGTTGGCCTTCAATAAAAAATTCGAGATCGACCTGAACCGCATCATCAGCGATCAGCCGAATTTATATTTTGTCAATTGCGATCTCGCGGTGCTGAAGGACGTCGCGCGCAAGTCCGTGGAGGACAGCAATGCGGTATGGTTCGGCTGCGACGTAGGGCAGGAATCCAATTGGGACAAGGGCCTGATGACGCCGGGGATCTACGATCTCAAGTCGCTGTACGGGATCGATTTTACCATGACAAGGAAAGAATTATTTGAGACGTACTCGAGCATTCCTACGCATAATATGGTTTTTACGGGCATCGACATCGTTAACGGGAAAGTGAAAAAATGGCTGGTGGAGAATTCCTGGGGCGACAGTAAAGGGAAGAACGGGTATTTTATCATGATGGATGAGTGGTTCGATCTTTACGTGCAGGAAGTGGTCGTTCACAGGAAATATATTCCGAAGGATGTGATGGACGCGTTCAAGTTAAAAGCGACGACGCTGCCGGCGTGGGATCCGATGATGGAGAGGGTGAAGTGAGAACCGCCCCCTGTCTCCCCCGCCTTGCCAAGGCGGGGGCGCGTACTAATTTAGTTTGTAAGATTTATTTTTGTGGGGGGCGGTTATTAAGCGACGGGGAATGAATACCGAAAGCGAAACACGTGTTGGTGATTTGAAATTATAGTATGTCAGTTCGAGAGTGCTATTGGCAAACGAGAACTTCTCGTTCGCTACACTTCACTCGAAGTGACACAGCCTGTCTCCCTTGAAAAGGGGGCCGGGGGGATTGGTGTAATCTGTGTACGAATCTCTGTTCTTTGAAATATAGATTTAATTTTGTGTTTGAATGGTTCTACCTGCAACGGGGTTAAATCCCCCTAACCCCCATTTCACGTTGGAATGAATCGTTTGCATTGCTCATTTTTGAAAGGTATCCATTTTATGGAGAAACAGGGAAAATATAATCAGACCCACTTTGCGCTTATTCTCATTGTGTTGATGATCATCATATCTTGTGACAAAAACGACAACGAGATCAAAGGAATCACGCGCACCGATGCCAATGGAAATATTTTATCGGTCGACGAAGACGACTGGGTGATGCGCTCGTCCGCGCCGTCTGAAAATGAACCGTCCATTTCACCGCCTTATCCGAACCCGGTAACGGGCCCGTTACAATTTAAGTTCGGCCTGGCGGATACCATGCGAGTGACTTTTCAGATCAGGAACTCGAAAAAAATTGTCAGAACCCTGCTCGAGAGCGAACTTCGCCAGTCCGGTTTTCATACGATCCTTTGGGACTTAAAGGGCGATGACGGGGAAACGGTTCCGGACGGCCTCTACCGGTGTATTATAACATTTTTGTACGGCGACACAACATTCAATACCTACGGTGACATTGAAGTTGACGTGATGTGAAAACTATTGCTCATTAACATAAATATTCATTACTCTCAAAGATCATACAGCCTACCGTGGAAATTTTTATGTCCCAAAAACTCGCACATGTTGCCATCGTTGTTTCAGACTACGATGAAGCGATAGAATATTACACGAAGAAATTAGGGTTTGTTCTTGTGGAAAACACGAAACTCAGCGATACGAAACGCTGGGTGGTCGTAGCGCCGCCGAGAGGAAACGGATGCAGTTTATTGTTAGCCAAAGCGGCGAATGAAAAACAACAATCGCGTATCGGCGATCAGACGGGCGGACGGGTGTTTTTATTTTTGCACACGGACGATTTTCGCGGTGATTATGAACGAATGAAAAAGGCCGGTGTGGAGTTTACCGAGGAACCTAGGCGCGAGCCATATGGCTGGGTCGTTGTTTTCAAAGATCTATATGGGAATAAATGGGATTTGATTGAGAAAGAGACCATATGACAAAAAATGAAAAACATATAACAAGAAATGAATAACGTAAAAGTGGAACACCTAAGCATTTTTTGGTATTTATTAAATGTGCTTATCGGGTTGGCTCACAAATGAAAGAGAACTCTTCAGTCTGAGCGAAGTCGAAGACTGATTTTACTAAACTTGGTCATGGTTCGACAAGCCTGTCCTGAGCCCTGCCGAAGGGCTCACCATGACGTAGGTGAGTAAACCTGATAAGCACATTGTTACATGTTATTCATTAAAAATCAGGCTACGAATTTTTGTTAAAGTCACAGAACTTACACATTGGAGATAAAATGATACGGTTGATCATTGGAATGATGATAAGCACAGCCATTCCGCTATACTCACAAGAACAACCCATCGATCCGGTTCTGGCGCATCACTATTTTACGGAAATGCAGGACATCGGGCAAAAGGACGCCGGCGCTCTTTGGGGCGTAGCGCTAAACGGGCCGGTGATATTCGTTGATCCGTCGACGCGAACGGTTGTAGCCAATCAGCCGGATCAGGAAGGATTCCTTTCAAAAAAAGACGGCGTCTTTTTCGGGTCTCTCCCAACGGATAAGATCATTGCGAACACGTCGATCGATTGGGCCGGAGTCCAGTGGACCATGATCATCTGGCCGCTGCCCAAGGATGTGAATGACCGCGCGCGTTTGATGGCGCATGAATCGTTTCATCGCGTGCAGAATGAACTCGGTTTGCCGATGACGAACCCGCCCAACGTTCATTTAGACACACCCGAAGGACGATTGTGGATGCGCCTGGAATGGCGTGCGCTGGGAAAAGCGCTGATGTCCTCCGGCGCCGCGCGGCTCGCGGCTGTTGAAGATGCGCTGGCCTTTCGAACGTACCGGCAATCGCTGTTCCCCAATGCGGCGGCCGATGAACGTTCTCTCGAAATAAACGAAGGTGTTGCTGAATATACGGGATTTAAACTCTGCGGACTTTCGGGTTCCGGCGTTTTGGAATACGCGGCGGCGGAACTGGAACGATTCGAAAACAGAAAAAGTTATGTTCGTTCCTTCGCGTATGCGTCAGGACCGGCGTATGGTTTATTGCTCGATGAAGCGGGCATGAATTGGCGCCAAGGACTCAAGCCGGCCAGCGATTTTGGTGTTCTCCTTCAACAAGCCTATGCTGCGAAGCTACCGGTGATGACGAAAGACGCATTGATACAGCGCGGGAAGAACTACAACTACGACGCGCTGCTGACCGCTGAAACGGAGCGGGACAACGCGCAGAAAAAGCGCACGGCAGGCTTTAAAGCCAAACTGGTGGAAGGCCCGGCGCTGATCATGCCGCTTCAGCAAGCGAATATCGAATTTGATCCCAATACGGTACAGCCGATGGGTGAACTGGGTACGGTGTATCCGACAACGCGATTGGTAGACGTGTGGGGGGTATTAACCGTCGAAAGCGGCGGCGCGCTGGTTAATTCAAATTGGTCTGAAATTCGGGTTACTGCAAGTGGAATAACAGATGATCGTGCGGTCAAAGGCGATGGATGGAAACTGGAATTGAATGCGGGATGGAAACTTGTTCGCGCTGAGCGGGCCGGCGATTGGACGGTTAAAAAAACGGATTGACATTAATTCGGAGCAGAAAACTTATGAAACTTATCTTTGTATGGATCTTTATTTTGTATGCAAGCATCGTCGCCTGCCGCGATGGCGGTGATGTGCCCATGCGGACACCAGATTTTCAGCCGCCGGTAGTGACGGGACTGTATGTCACTAATGATTTTGTTATTGTCGAGACCTGGCGCAACCCGTCGGGCGGAGAAATATCGGGACGTTTCCCAGCATTACCAATATTTTTACAGACATTCGATTCATCTTGCCAGAATCCGCAGAGGGAACGGTTTGGATCACTTCTGCATCCATCGAGAATAGCGTTTTGCTCACTACGTATAGCGGCGGACAATATGCGGTTATTCCGGGGGTTTCTGTCAGGACGTTTCCCAAACAGAATTATCTTGGTTCATTTCTGAATCATGTTCAATGGGATTTGAAAGACGATCAGGGAAATAAAGTTAAACCTGGATTCTATCGGGTTTTTGTTCAAACGGATGATGATTTTCTTTTTACCGATATGTTCGTATACCATGACTGTTCGGATATTCCGCTCGGAATTAAAACCAATATTTGTAACTAAGGAGATTTATGAAGGCAACCTATGTATTGTTTTGTATGATGTTCGCGACGAATATCGTTTTCTCCCAAGATCAAGTGATTCAAAGAAAGATCGGTTTGTCCACTTCGCTTCAAAAGGAACAACTCGATATTTCTATACCCATTCGCACGTCGGAATATTTCGTTCTCGCGCCGTCTCTCAAAGTTATTTATGTTGAGGACGCAGGGACAGAATTCGGTTTCGGCGCATCGGTCAAACGTTATTTCCGTAATACTAAAGTAGCTCCGTACGTCACGGGCCGAGCTTCCTTATTCGGATTGGAATCGAAAACAGACGATTCGTCGTGGCTGGATTTCGGGTTCGGCCTTGGCTTGGGCGCCGACTATTTTTTCGATCCAAATTTCAGTATTGGTATCGAAGCGCAAGTAAATAGCACTGTGTCCGATAAAAACTCCTATCGATTCGGGAATCCCGGAGGAACGAATGTCAATACAGCAACCGCGATCACCGCGTCGATCTATTTTTTCTGATTACTTATATTGAAATAGACGCTTATCGGGCTTGAGCTTGTGAAGGATGATCAGTATTACTTTGTACGCCTTGCCCGATATGTAGGATGAAATAAATACTATTGGCGGTCTATATTACTCAACTAAGGGATACCTTATGAAAAGACATTTCTTTTGCTTGCTGTCGCTCTTGATTTCGTCGTCCGCCTTTTGTCAGGGTGAATATCTGAAGCCCGGACAAAGCGGACAGATCTTCAGCTTCGGGTACTCAAAAGATGAAGGCGCAAGGTCTTATTTCGGGACGGCCGGATTTTCTTACCGAACGATATTTGAAGGCGGTGTGGACATCGGAAGAACCACTTCGCCGAAACCGGAATTTGGTTCCAGAATTCAGACAACCGGTATAACTCCCTACATAGCATTCCATGATAAGAATGAAGAGTATGTCTCTTTTATCATGGGCATTAACCGTCAGTGGGCAACACACTCCTCACAAGACTTAGATGATGAAGACCTGAAGCTGTCATCCAAATCGTATGGAGTATTTCTAAAGCTGTACCGGGGATTTTCTATTTCAACAAAAACATCCGTTATCCCGTATGTTGCATTCGGCTATGACATGATAAAATCAACGTTAGAAGACGATAACGGCAATAAGGACTCGGATGATGATAATGTACGATCAATCGGTATTGGATTACCCCTTATATATACCAACGGAGACGGTAATAAAGTCGTCGCACTGCCGGCAATGGTTTACGCCAAAAAAAATGTTACATTCAGCGTTAGTATCGGATTTGTTTTTGCGGGGACGAGGATATAGCAGATAATAGCCGATCACATCCTTACAAAATGAGTTCACTAACATAACCGATGTTTTATGAAACAGATTCTTGAAACGGACCGTCTGATCATCCGTGAATTGAATTCCCATGACGCGGAATTTATTTTGAAATTGGTTAACACACCGGCGTGGTTAAAATTTATCGGCGACCGTGGGGTGAAAAATTTAGACGACGCGAAAAAATACATTGAAAACGGCCCGGTCAAAAGTTATGCGGATAATGGTTTCGGACTTTATTTAATGGAATTGAAAAACGAAAAGGCGCCCATCGGCATGTGCGGACTGATCAAAAGGGACTTTCTGCCAGATCCGGATATTGGATTCGCCCTGATGCCGGAATTCGAAGGCAAAGGTTACGGCTATGAATCCGCGTCGGCCGTGCTATCGTACGGGCAAAGACAATTGGGATTGGCGAAAATCGTTGCGGTTACCGTCAGAGAAAATGTGAATTCCATTCATCTGCTCGAAAAAATCGGCTTACGCGAGGAAGGTACAGTCGTCTATCCGGGAACCGATGAAGAACTGCTTTTATTTGGTGTGGAATTCAACGGACAGGGAAAATGAGAACGAACAAAATCAGCGGCATGATCGGTCGAAGCCCTATTAACCCGTTCCTGTTTGTAGTTGGAAAGTTAGCATTCATAGCCTCCGGATTCTTTTTCCTCATAACCATCATAGTTCCGATAAGCCTGCTCTATAGTAGCCGTGCGACATCGATCATTGGAATAATGCTGCTCGTTACGGGCTTTTGTTTGGCCGGCTTCGCGTTGTTTCATCTGGGAGAATCCGTGGCGGTCGGCCTTCCCGACCGGCAGACCGCCCTCAAGACCCGCGGACTATACCGATTCAGCCGGAACCCCGTTTATGTGGGAGGCATCCTGATGTGTATCGGTTCCTGCTTATATGCCATTCATGTTCTGAATATCTTACTGTTTATGACCGCGCTAATAATTCACCATGCCATTATTCTTAAAGAAGAAGAATATTTAGAAAACAAATTCGGATCGGCCTGGCTGGAGTATAAAAAACGTGTGCCAAGATATATTGGAATATGATCAGCTTCCAAATCAAAACTCCCAAACGACTCCCACAAACGGCGTGATGCCGAGCCATTTTTCTTTTTGCTTATACCAGGTAAAATCGCTTGCATCGGCAGATGATATTTCATGATCCTGCCCGCTGACGTTCGTGTGATTCAAAACGTTGATCACATGCAGGAAAAGAGTGATTTTTCCTTTCGACGTATAAAAATATTTGTTGATTCGTGCATCCAGGCGCTGATACGACGGATAACGGCTGGTATTAAATGTTCCGTAATCATGAAAATAAGCATACGATCCGTCCGGCCTTTGCAAACGTACTAAGTCGAAATCAGTAAATGACCAGCCGCTGCGGTATTGCCACGCCAGATTAAACTGCCATCCCGGATTCAGGCGATAATAGGCGTCTATATTAAGCGTATGCCGCTGATCCCACGGCCGGGACTGCACGCCGGTTCGTGCGGTCATATTCCCGGCAAAAGTAACATCGGTTACATCGTCGGTAGCTTTCGATAACACATAACTCAGCCACCATGACAGCTTTTCTCCGGAATCGTATTTCAGATAGAACTCCAACCCCTTGGCCGTTGCTTTAGTGACCGTTAGTTTGACCAAATCGTCTCTGGACTCGGGATAAAATTCGTCGATATCGGCGCCTAACGTAGCGTAGGTGACCGGTACCCTGGTGATTTTTTTCAAATACGCTTCACTGCGGAAATAAAGTCCGTTATCAAATTGGTGATCTACGCCGAACACAAAATGCTCTGCTTTCTGAGCCGGAAGCATTGACGTTTCTTCAAATTGAATTCTTAATTCGTCCGGAGCCTGTGTCTGATAATAATATCCCCATCCGCCTCTCAGCGATGTTTTTTTCGTAACCGCATAGAGCGCATTAAGCCTTGGGCTCCATAAATTTTCCTGCGTGTAGGACGCGTGGTCATACCGGATGCCGGTTTCCAGCGTCAAAGGAGGCAAAACGCGAAATCGGGTTGATAAATAAAATGCGAACTGACTTCCGGACAATTTCTTCTGAGCGTTAAACAACACGCTCCGGTTTAGAATCGTGTCGCCGGGAGACAGCAGTTCGTTTCGGATATTCTTGGAATAGTCGTAATCTACATGCGATCGTTTCATATCATACCCGAACTTGACGAAGAATTTATCTGAAGGTTCAAAATTCCAATCCTGCTTGAATCCAAAAAATCTAAAATCTCTGGTATCGTTGATCGTGCCGCTGTTAAAATGTGCTTTGGGATCGTTGTCAAAATTATTCCAGAACCGATCTTGGTTCAACAGACCGCCATAGATCATACTGCGCGCAAATAAGTTCGATCGGAAATACGACTTCAGGGTAAGCCAGCCGTACTTGCTGCCGTAGTGCGTATCGGAGAAATCGATATTGGGAACCGTTATCCCAGGCTCTAATTCCTCTTCATCCAGTTTGTACGTATCGTCTGCAACGAAAACATGAGCTGAAATGGCCTGTTTCTCAGAAAGTTTATGCTCAACTTTTCCAAGAATATCGTAGTAGGTAGGATTAAGTTTAAATTCGTTACCCATCATCCGGTTCAGAATATCGAGATACCCTCTTCTGGCGGAGATCATCCATGAACTCCTGCCGTCATTGAAGCTTCGCATAGAGAATGCGCGTGAATTGATAAGACTTATTCCAACGGCCGATTGGCTTTTCTCACCGGGTCTAGGTTGTTTGGTGGTCATATTGAGGACGCCGCTCATCCTATCGCCGTATTCCGCCGTAAAGCCGCCGGTGGAAAAATCCACGCTTTCTATGGTTTCCGCATCGATGGTACTGAAAAGCCCTCCTCCGAAATCTTTTTGATGAAACGGTTTGTAAATTTGCATGCCGTCGATCATCACCAAAACTTCGTCCACGTCGCCGCCGCGAATATAGAATTTCGCCGCGAGATCGTTGCCGGAGACGCCGGGAACCCTCTGCACGGCGCGCGTAATATCTTCCGCCCATCCGAGCATCTGGATGTCTTCATGCGTCAAGGTTTGATTGGACGGCTTAACGTCCATCAGCGAATAGCTTCCTGCGGAAATGACAAGCTCTTTTAGCTGAATGGCCTGCTCTTCCATCTCGACAATATTAATGTCTAATGTGTCATTTCCCTTTACCTCGACATGGTGAAGTATTTCAGCATACCCGATCATGTTAAAGCGCAGCGTGTAGTTTCCCGCAGACAATTTGGAAATAAGAAACGCTCCTTTTCGGTTCGTGGCGGCGCCCAATCGGGTGTTCTCCACAGTTACATTCGCTCCGACCAGAGGTTTCCGAGTCGATTTGTCAAGAACCGTTCCTTTAATGACGCCGGGAGCCTTGGTTTGGGCGGTAGTCGCTATTTTTCTATCTGCTATGATGCGGTTGCTGTCTCCTGCTGCTTCTACGGGGTAATTTCCGAATACGCAGAAGGTGAATAGAAATGAGATTAACAAGTTCATTATACACCTCCAAGTTGATCGGATCGAACATTCTTTAATAATTCATGCCTACAGGTCGCTGTAATACTAAAACTCCCAGCTGCATCAGGTCTAGGGCGTAATCGAAACCAGGTCTTCGTATCCGCCTTCGCCTTTGGTTCCTTCCGCGCGTAATAGACCGATTCCCGGGGCGTAAATTTTATTCTCTTCAATGCCCGGTTCCAGTAGTGCGTATTCTAATGTGCGCAGGCAATTGGTAAAAGTTCCGTACGGCACGGTCAGCGTTTCGCCTATGCTCAACACCTGTGCCACATCCTCAGCTTCTCCTTTATAATATTCCTGACGGTACCATACGCCGACCAAAGGTTCTGCGAGCATAATAATTCCAGGCAATGCGCCGTCGACGCCGGCCGTCCAGGAGCCGGAGGAATTCACCGGAACGCCATTCTCGATCTCGTGCGTATCTTCCCCGAAATACCACACGTTGCCGTCGCGATCCTGCGCGTACCAATCATACGTATCTTCTACCAGCACGTCATTTTCATATTCTCGTGCGCGTACAACCCGGCATGCCACGCCCATGATGGTCTTAAGGCTGTCAGTAATGATTTCTTCTACGGTCACGGGAACGCCATCCTCGTCTTCACCTTCATACGTCAGTGTTTTTCCAACCGAAAGCGGGAAATATAAATTACCCGTGATCGAATCTCCCGGAAAAAAGTCGGCGGGATCGATCGTCACCACGTAGGGCGAGTCGGCCGGATTTGAAGGATCAACACCATCTTCCTTGTCACATCCTGCTGGAAAAAATGATGCTACAACTAAAAGGATCCACACAACTGATTTCATAACGTCCTCCTTTGGTTTAATGGTAAAAAATTGATTACAAATCAGCGTTAATTCTAAAGTGATCTGAGTAAGCGCGCGTGTTAATATAAACCGCCGAACCTTAAGCCAACCTTAAATGAGCGTTAAAGTTACTAAGGTAACGTTTTATACGTTGCGTTCCGTAACGGACGGGGTTATATTTATTTGTCACAAGCGGAGTGTAAGTCGATGCGAATTCTGATTATTGAAGACGATGCGCGGCTGGCTCGGTTTCTCAAAACCGGTTTGACCCAGGACGGCTTTGCCGTGGATGTGGCCGGGGACGGAGAATCGGCGCTGGTGGAATTCGGAGTCAACAGTTATGACCTGGTGATCCTCGATTGGAAACTGCCCGGTATGAACGGTATTGCCGTATGCAAAGAAATCCGTAAACGCGCATCGCATGTTCCGATTCTGTTTCTTACCGCCCAGGATTCTATTAACAACAAGGTTGAAGGTCTCGAATCCGGCGCCGACGATTATCTCACCAAGCCGTTCTCTTTTATGGAACTCGCGGCACGGCTCCAGGCTTTGCTTCGCCGCCGCTATTCGCCGCTTGAAACCTTTGAGATCGATGATCTGGTATTGAATGTTCAGGAAAGGAAAGTTACCCGCGGCGGGAAACGAATTGAATTATCTAATAAGGAATTTGCGATCCTGGAATTCTTTATGCGCAACAGGAACCGCCTGATCACGCACGCCGCTTTGTCCAATCATGTTTGGGAAATCGATTTTGATACGGGCACTAATGTCATTTACGTGTACGTGACGCAGCTTCGGAATAAACTGAATTGCGGTTCGCGCCGGCCGCTTATTCATACCGTGCGCGGCGCAGGATATATTTTCAAAGAGCCGGAGGAATTATGAAACGCCGCCCACGAAAAAATACACAGGGAGTTACCGCCGTGCCGGCTTTGACCGGCTTGCTGCTTTGCCTCTTGTTGGGATCGTCTCGCATCGCCGCTCAGGATACGACCAGTATTTTTCGGTTGTCAATCGAAGAACTGATGAACGTCAGCGTGGAAGTGTCCACCGCGATGAAATCGGCTACATCGTATGATGAAGCGCCTGCTGCCGTGTACGTCATCACTCGGGAAGATATGGACCGTATGGGCTTGCGAACTCTAGGCGCCGCATTGAATTTCGTTCCGGGTTTCACTGTGGGAAAATCGATATTGAGCGGGCACCAGAAAAATATTTACGTACGCGGGGAATTCAGTTCTCTCTCAGAAGGCATTCTCATTTTGCGTGACGGCCAGAGATTAAATGACGGTATCACCGGCGGAGCTATGGCGTTTACACCGGACTATCTGCTGGATAATGTGAAACAAATAGAAGTGCTGCGCGGGCCCGCCAGCGCGCTCTATGGCGCTAATGCTTTCGTGGCCGTCGTCAACATCATCTCCAGCCGGCCTGGCAATGCGCCTCGTTCGTTTTTTTCCACGCAGGCCGGTAATCGCGGGAGTATAGACCTGCATGGCCAACATACTTTAACGGTGGGCAAGAAGACCGATGCGGTCGTATACGGAAGCCTGTTTCAACTTGATGATCCGATAAAGCAGCGGGATATACATCAGTCCATTTATGACAGCACCTCCGATACATTTATTCCGCGTGAATTTTTAAACCGAACCAACCGGGAGAAAACGCTGCTCGCAAATCTTGGCGCGTCTCTAAATTACCATAATCTGGAATTAGACGCCTATTTGGATGGATCGCGCAGCCGGAACCATTGGGGATCGGGTTCTGCTTCAAATGCGGATTCCCTGCAAAATGAGCATCAGACAAAAAACTTCCGTATGGGCGCAAAGTATACCGCCGCTCTGATGAAGAAACATCGTTTGACCTCACTTGCTAGTTACTCCATTCACCGCAGTAAGAATGACTACAAGATGAATAATTTTCGGTCCGTATTGTCACCGGATTTAAATCCATCCGGGGCGTCTTTCCTTCTTGAATCGGACTTACAAACGTCGACGCTGAACATGGAATCTTTTGCAGAATTAAATCTTAGTCGGGACCATAGAACAGTTTTGGGCTTGCATGTGCAGGTAGACCGAATTGAGAAACTGGAATCGAATGTCGGCGCCAACGATGTCAACAACGACGGGATCTTTGATATTCAAGCTTCGGATGATTCCCTCGAGATTCTCTTTGGGCGTTCGGTCAATACCGTATACGCGGCATTCCTGCAACATACCTGGTCGCCATCCGAACGATTGATTGTCACCGGCGGAACCCGTTTTGATAAATATACCGATTTCGGCCTCAGGGTGAGTCCGCGATTGACCGTCGTTTATCGTCCTGTGAGATCCTTTATAGTCAAAGGTTTGTACGGGCGCGCTTTCAGAGCGCCAACATTTTTTGAGACGCATCAGAGCGACCTGAACGCTATCGATGTAATAGAAAATCCTAATCTCAAACCCGAAACGATTGAAACATGGGAAATGCAGCTGACATTAAAACCCTCGGTAAGCCTTTCGCTTTCCGTGAACGCCTTCCTTAACGACGTACAACATGTCATCAGACCTGTTGCCGAACAATCCGGTGTTCCTACTCAATCCAAATTTCAAAATGCAGGCAGCCGGGATTGGCGTGGAGTAGAAATTGATTTGCAGTATGCTCCACAGAGTAATATTACTTTTTTTGGCAATTATTCTTATACGCAGGCTGCCGATGAAAAATTAGCCGATGTCGAGGATCCGGTGTACGGCATTCCACAGCATTCGGTGAACTTAGCCCTCAATCTGACCCGGGGAAAATATAATCTGAATCTGAATGCCTTTTCGCGTTTCGGATGGAACGATGTGCCGGAATATAATTCTTCCACGGTAAAACTGGATCGAATCGATCTTGTGCCGTATACGATAGTCAACGCCAGGTTTATGGTAAAAAATATCTGGAAATCGCTGACGCTCAGTTTGGATATTTATAATATTTTGAACCGTGAATCATATTTCACAGACGACCGGGTTTTCGTGCCGCAGGCCATCGCGGGAAATAACCGGAGATTCATGGCAGGCGTGAAGTATACATTCTAATGAAGTTTATAATGAGCATAATTGATGAAATCATAGTTGTTTCGCATAGTCTAAGGCGCGGGATCATAGCCGGCTTGCTGGTATGCACCATGACGTCTTACGGCGCCTCGCAGGAAAATAGAAACACCTACGGTATCCATAAAATCCAGGCCGCCTTTATTTACAATTTTATCGATTTTGTAAAATGGCCGGATCATTTGAACAAAAACTCAGGAGGGCAAATAACCATAGGCATCCTCGGCAGCGATAATTTCGGGAATGCGTTTGACGAAGTGGACGGTACGACCGTTCACGGAAAAACGCTGAAGATACAAAAATCGGGCCGGCTCGAAGAACTGCTGAACTGCTGGATTTTATTTGTAGCATCGTCCGAATCGCGGCAGTTGGAAAATATTCTAAAGTCAGTGGCCGGTAAACCGATTTTAACGGTGAGTGATATGGAGGAATTCACACGGCGCGGCGGTATGATCCAGTTCTATCCGGTAGAAATAAACGGAGAAGTAAAAGTCAGATTTGATGTGAATAAACAACGCGCAGATCAATCCGGCCTTACGATCAGTTATCAATTATTGTCTCTTGCGAGGCCCAGGCCATGAGCAACCCATTTCACAAACTTTTAATCCGGCAAAAGCTGATCGTTATCATCATGGCGGTCACCACGGCGGCGTTAATCGTGGTTGCTACCGCCTTTGTCGCGTATGACGTCGTGTCGCATCGAATCATGTTGGAAGAAGAGATCAAAGTTCTGGCTGCCATTACCGGAAATAATTGTAATGCGGCTCTTCGTTTCGACGATGCGGAAGGCGCAAAAAATGTTCTGAGCAATTTGAATAGCCATCATTCCATAACCGCCGCCGCCGTTTTTTCTGCGGACAATAAATTATTTGCCAAATATCAGCGCGCGGAAAATACAGATACGGAACTTCCGGAAATGCATGCGGGCAATCCAGGAGTATATTGGTTCGGCGGCTTTATGTGGGTCATACAGCCAATTCGGTCGCACGACAGCGATATCGGTTCCATCGCGCTGCAGACCGATCTGCATTCGATCGATGACATCCTGCTCCAGGATAGCATGGTAGTGGCCGCTTTGTTTTTGTTGGCGTGTATTGCCGCGTTCCTGCTCGCCTCAAAATTACAGCGCATTATCGTCACGCCTATCATCAGTCTTGCGGAGACGGCAAAACAAGTTTCGTTAACTAAGAATTATAAATTGCATGCGCCTCATTACTATGAAGACGAGGTGGCGGATCTGACCAACGCGTTTAACGAGATGCTGGAGGAAATTGAGAAACGAGAGACGTCGCTTAAAACCTATCGGGACCAACTCGAAAATTTGGTCGAGGAGCGCACACATAAGCTTAAGGAAACGAATGAACTTCTTCAGTCGGAAATAGTGGAACGTGAAAAAACTCAGGAGAAACTGATCGAGGCTAAAGAAGAAGCCGAAAAAGCGAATCGGCTTAAGTCGCAGTTTCTTGCCAATATGAGCCATGAACTCAGAACACCCATGAATTCCATCCTCGGTTTCTCAAACATATTGATGCGTTACAAGGACGGGAAAGTGAGGGAATTCGCCGAGACGATCAGCCGGAGCGGAAAACGGCTCATGGTTCTCATAGACGACGTGCTTGATCTTTCCAAAGTGGAGGCAGGAAAAACACACATATGCCGGAATGTTTTTTTGCTGAAGAATTTGGAATCGATACAAGATACCATCGCGCCGTTATTACAAGACAAACCGGTAAAATTTTCCATGCACTTTGATCCGAACCTTCCGGAATCCATTTATTCCGACGAAACCAAGGTCATTCAGGTTCTGACTAATCTGGTTAGTAACGCCATTAAATTCACCCATTCCGGCTCTGTAAAAGTCGATTGCGAGTTTCGTGAAGTTGAAAATAAAATCCTGTTTACAGTAAAGGACACCGGCATCGGAATAAAGCCGGAATATCTCGATTTGATCTTCGAAGAATTTTACCAAATAAACCGGGACAAAAACAAGCAGACGGGTTCCGGGCTCGGCTTAGCTATCTGTAAACAAATTGTAGAAGCATTGGGCGGGGATCTGCAGGTCGAATCGGTTTTTGGACAAGGTTCTATATTTCGTTTTACGGTAAATACCGATTCCGCGCCAAAACAGATATCCGTTCGAGAAACGGTTAAATCCGACTTCCAGCGCTCTCTGGACGTCGGAGGCCGGCCGGCCGATTACGGCCATGGCAAAAACTCTAAATTAATTTTGATCGCCGAAGATGAAGAAACAAACCAAAAACTCTATCATGAGATCCTGCGGAATTTCGATTATCATATTGTCGGCGACGGACGCGCGGCGCTGGAATGGTGCCGGCAGGAGAAACCGGATGTCGTGCTCATGGATATCATGATGCCGGTTATGAACGGCGAAGAGGCGCTTAAAAACATACGAAGTGATCCCAAGCTGCAGAGCATTCACGTTATTGCTGTTACGGCAAAGGCGATGGTGGGCGACCGTGAATCTTTACTGGCTCAGGGTTTTGACGATTATCTTTCAAAACCCATTGATGAAGTCGCGTTGAAATCGAAATTGAAAAAATACGGCATCACGCCATGGTACGATAGTACGGAAGACGATGAAATCAAGACAACGCTTTCCAATGGAGAGATTATTACAAAAATCGACATGTTGATGAAATTGAAATTCTTCCAAAGCAGGGAAATCAAATCTGTGCTGGAGAGTTTGAGCGGCGCAACCTCCGGCGCCTTGCAGAAAGAAATGCAAGCGCTTCTTCGCACTTATCGGAGCCGAAACGAAAGTCTTTTTTACGCAGAAGTTTCCAGGCTCAAGGAAACGCTTTCAATATCGAAAGAAATGTGAAATATGGGAAGTGCGATAAAATCCGACATTGAGAAAAACGCTCTTTCGGCAATTCTTCCGCTGGTTCTGATCGTCGACGACAACCATGATAATATCAACGTCATCGAAGAAATGCTGGAGCAGTATGGTTTTGAATATTATGCGGTTTCCGATCCTCTGACGATTCAGGACGTGCTGGAATACCGAAAACCCGATCTTATCCTGCTGGATCTTTACATGCCGCAGCAAAGCGGGCTGGAAACTTTAACGATCATCAAAAACGATAACCGTTTTGAATCCATACCGGTGCTTATGCTGACCGCCGAAACGGATAAGCGGATGTTGTCGCGCTGCCTTGACACAGGAGCAATGGATTATATCAATAAACCCGTCGATGCCGTTGAATTGCAGGCGCGCATTCGATCGGCTTTGAAGATTTCATCGCTCACGAAGGATTTGTCCGAGCGCAATGATGAGTTGGACCGCAAGAACAAGGAAATTCAAAAATTTACCGCGACCATTGTTCATGATCTGAAGAATCCGCTTACCGTTATCATGGCTTCCATCGACTTTGTGCGCAATACGTTGGTCGAAACAAAACAAACGTTACCCGTACAATTTGCCGATATGATCAAAGAAACAACCTTTTCGATGCGGGACTCCATCAATGAAATGCTTGACGTAAGCCGAATCCAACAAGGCGCTTTCAAATTGAACATGGTCAAGGCAAGCCCGGTTGATTATATCGAGAAATGTTTATTCCGGCTGCGTTTGTTGGGGAACAAAAAATCGATAACGATTGTTCATGAAAAAAGGGAAGTTCCGCACGTATATTATGACGAAAAATGTATCAATAGCATTATCATGAACCTGGTCGGAAATTCTATAAAGTATTCAAATCCGAATTCAGAAATTCGATTGTCGTACGAAGTTCACGCGGACTATGTCCGGGTTTTGGTAAAGGATCAGGGACAGGGCATGACGGAAAAAGATCTGAGCCTTGTGTTTAAGGAATTTCAGCGGCTCAGCGCCCGGCCCACCGACGGAGAATCCTCTACAGGATTGGGGTTGGCGATTGTAAAAAGCGTTGCAGAAGCTATGGACGCTTCCGTTGGTGTCAGCTCGGAAGGCAGAGACAAAGGTTCGACATTTTGGTTTGGTTTAAGAAAAGATTAAATATTTAAGATTTTTATTTGACAGCATTTTTTTCATTTTTGAAAGCGTGCATTATGAAACATTCTCTTTTTACGGTAGTCCTGATAATGTACAGCCAGTCTATCCTGGGGCAGGAGCGTTTATATCGGATCGAAACGCAAGATCACAAGATCGGATTTATTAATTCGGTCGGAAAAATCATTTATCAGCCTCAATTTGATTTTTTATCCGATCGATCTTATCATGGCTACAGCTGGATTCACTCCGGAGGGAAAGCGGACGCAGGGTATATTAAAGGCGGAAAATGGGGATTGATCAGGCTCGGTACGCCCGGTGATCGGATGATCGTTGATCCGGCATACGACTGGGTCGGCCATTTTTCGGAAGGTCTTGCGCCCGTGCTGATGAACGGCCAATGGGGCTTTATTGATACGACGGGACGCATGCGTATCGTGCCGCAGTTTCCCGACAATGAAACTCCCGACTTTGAACCGGAACGAACAAAACAGTATCGCGATGACAAACCGGAAAATTGGTTTGTTGATAACAACTTTCCCGAATACGCAAAAGAACTCGGCCACAAATTCGGCCGGTCACTCCCGCCGTCTTATTATTTTGAATTTCGCAACGGGAAGGCGTGGATGAGAATGAAAAAAGGCGCGGTGATCATTGATACGGCCGGAACCGTTCACAGGAAATTTGAGATGGCGCCGCGTTTTGATGACGACCATTATTTTGACCCTCATGCCTGCGTCATTCGCGCCGGGAAGCAATTTGCCGCAATAAACCGGGCGGGAGATACGATCGTTCCCATGCAGGATAAGAAGATTCGTTCTGTGCAATTCGCGAGCGAGCGTATGAATTGGGTTGCGTTGGAAGGTGTACCGGAACCGGATATTTCCCAATGGGGATTGATGAATACGAAAGGGCAATGGGTGATCGAACCGGCATTTGATCAGATCTGGGTCAGGCCTAATGATTTGACCTGGGTTCGAAAAGACAAATCATGGGGACTCATCCATACGACGGGGCAATTCCTGTTCGAACCGCAATTCGACCAGATCGAACATTTTTATGAATACGGTATGAAAGTTCAAAAGAATAAAAAATGGGGATTGATCGATAATGTCGGAAAACAAATTCATGAATGCCGTTGGGACCAGTTGGGTTATCCTGATGACGGGATGGCGAAGATCGTGGAGAATAGTAAAATCGGTTTTATAGACCGCGACGGGAAGATAATGGTTAAACCGCAATTCCGCTATGCAGAATATCCGCACGATGGTTTTGTCTGGGTTGCCGGCGATTCCGGCTGGTGCGCGCTGGATCGAACAGGGAAGATGGCGGTACGGCCCGGCATGCAGTTCCAATTCGTTTACGGCTTTAATGAAGGGGTAGCGTGGTTCCGGTACAACAACCGTTACGGACTGGTAGACACTACCGGTCGGCTCATTACTGCGCCGTCTTTTGATTTTCGCAATCCGTGTTCATTCAAAGACGGGCTTGGCTGGGTGCAAAAGGACGGACTATGGTCGCTGCTGAAAAAGAACGGCGAAACGGTTTTTCAAATTAAATGCAGCGGCGCAGGGGATTTTGACGGAGAACTGGCGCAGATCTGGTTTGATGAAAAAAAATGGGGTTATGTGAATAAACTGGGAAAAGTGGTATGGAAAGGGGAGTAAATCATGGCAAGTCTCGTGGCTTGCCAGGTCTTAACCCGCCTTCTCATTTCACAGAAGTATCTGCGGCTTTGAACAGAGGTTATTTTTAAGCTGAACTGATATACGGTCACTGGGCAGTTCGCGATTTCCGCGCGATTCACTTTGTTAACAGAATCATTTCAAGGTAACAGAATTCGCCATATCTGAGCCACAAAGAAACAGGCCACAAGCCCCATAATCACCGGTAATAATGACGCTATCGTTGTCCATTTAACGCTTCCCGTTTCCTTGTAAATTGTATAAATAGTTGTGCTGCAGGGATTATGAAGAAGGCTGAAAAGCATAAGATTGACCGCTGTAAGAAGCGTCCACCCGCCCGATGTTAAGATAGCGGCGGTTGCGGAGTCTGAATCCAATTCAAACATTACCCCTGCCCCTGCGCTAGCTTCTGTATTGCCTGTTACGAGAACTGTCAGCATGAGTATCGTGGGAATGACAATTTCATTGGCCGGAATAGCGATGATATACGCCAGCAAAATAACACCGTTCAGGCCGATAAACAGCGCAAACGGATCAACCCAGCCCACAAAGTGCTGTGCCAGACTGGCGTTGTCCCAGCTGATGTTACCAACCAGCCAGATGACAATACCCGCGGGTATGGCAAAAACAACAGCGCGCCATAGAACAATAAGCGTTCTGTCAATTACGGAAGTGTAGAACGTCTTCCAAAAACGGGGCGGTCGGTACGGCGGAAGTTCAAGACTAAATGCGGAAGCTTTTCCCCGCAAAATCGTTTTCGAAAGTCCGAAGGAGACTACCAGACTGAGTCCGATGCCGAGCAGAGCAACAGCAACAACGGCACCGGCGGATAGCAGCCCGGCGAGGTATGCAGGCGCCGCAGATCCGATGAAAATGGATGCGATCAGAATCTGAGTTGGCCAGCGGCCGTTGCATAAAGAAAAGTTGTTGGTGATGATAGCAATCAAACGCTCCCTGGGGCTGTCAATAATACGGGTCGCAACGACTCCGGCCGCATTGCATCCAAATCCCATACTCATTGAAAGCGCCTGTTTTCCGTGGGCGCCTGCTTTTCGGAAAAGACTATCCATGTTGAATGCGACTCGGGGCAAGTAACCGAAATCTTCAAGTAAGGTAAACAGCGGGAAGAATATGGCCATCGGCGGTAGCATTACGCTCACGACCCAGGCACCGGCAAGATAAGCTCCGTCGATCAAGACGCCCGACAACCACCAGGGCATGCCTATCGAAGCGGCCAATTCACGCAAAACCGGATGAGCGGAATCAATGAGCAGAGAGGCCAGCATTCCGGACGGGACATTGGCACCTTCTACGGTCAGCCAGAAAACCACAGCCAGAATCAGGAACATGAATGGAAATCCAAGCCAGCGGCTTGTAACCACTCTATCAATTGCCCTATCGAGATCAAACCTCGGCTTTTGGTCTGTGCGCGTTACGACCTTTGATGCAATTCTCTCGGCGTCGCCGTAGAGCGCCTCTATCAACGAGTCATGTACGACTTCTCCTGTTTTCCAGCGCAGTGATTCGGCTATTTGGAGAATATTCTCGTTTTGGTCAGTTTTCACAAGGCCTCCGCGAGGTTTGTGGAAACGGCGTCAGCGGTCGTTTCCAGAGTACCCAACTCTCCGCTCCTGACGGCGTCAATGATCTTCTGGTCTCCCTCCAATAGTCTCAGCGCGACCCAGCGGGCATTCGGCAGCGACGGAAAGCTTCTTTGAATCTGTCCTGTCAGATCGGCGACGGCCTGATCGATTTTCCTGGGAATCTGCCGAACCCGGTACGGTTTGCAAACGAACGATCCGGTTGCAACTTCGAAAATATATTTCAACAGGTTCTGAATACCCTGACCCTGTCGAGCCGCCGCGGGTATCACCGGTACACCGAGTTCCTTCGCCAGCGACCGATCGTCAATTTCGAGCCGGTTCCGTTTCGCCTCATCTATCAGGTTGAGACAAACAATGGCCCGGTCTGTGATCTCGAGGATTTGCAGAACCAGGTTCAGGTTCCTTTCCAATCTTGTTGCATCAACAACAACGACAGTTACATCGGGCCGTCCGAAGAGAATAAAATCGCGGGCAACCTCTTCGTCGGTGCTGGTCGACAACAGCGAGTAGGTGCCGGGAAGATCAACCAATTTGAATTGTTTGTCATTGTATGAAAATCCGCCTTCCGCGCGCGTTACGGTTTTGCCGGGCCAATTCCCGGTGTGCTGACGTAGTCCGGTTAGCGCATTGAATACGGTGCTTTTGCCGGTATTCGGATTTCCGGCCAGAGCAACGACGTAGTCAAAATTTTCCATTGACACGCCCAATTTTTTTAAATTGCCAATATGGTGCGCCGGACAATCGGCACAGGCGTTCTTAGTTGTATCGTTCATTTATAACATCCTTTTCTTTGATAAAAATTTGCTTGCTTTGGGTCTCTCGCAAAGCAACAAGCGCCCCCCGGATACGGTATCCGACCGGGTCGCCTCCGGCGCCGCGTATTTCAGCGCTAATGGACGAGCCCGGCACAATTCCAAGATCCAGCAATCGTCTTCTTTGAATTCCGCGGCAAGCCCTGGAAACACCGGCAACTACAGCCTCCTCACCGTCGGCAAGAGTGTTGAGCGTTCTGAAAGAAGTCTGTGCTTCTTCATTGCGCTCAATCTTTCGTACGGTCAAATGCGTTGCCAGCAACGGAGCCAGTACGCATTCCTCGCCATCCGCCTCGAACCGGATTCTGACCTGCTCGATTTCAATCATTCTGATTTGTTGTCCAATGTGCAGACGCTGAGCGACAAGCTGCGCATAGGCTGCCTTCGGCTCATCTTCTATGTGAACGATTTCGGCAATTTCGCCAGGCTTCAATGATGACAGAGGTATACCGTCCAGCGGTTTTATTTCACCGGTTGAGTTGGGTATTGGATCACCGTGCGGGTCAATTATTGGATTGCCCATCCGCGCGGCCAATTCATTAGCCTGTGCGGCCGTCATCCGGTGTTCGATATTTTCTGCCTCCTGGTGCCAGTCGGTCTCTTCCAGGCCGGTTTCATCGGCCAGATAACGCTCCCACAGACGATGAATACGGATTACCCTAAGCGCATAAGCCCTTCCGTTTGGCGTCAATGCCAGTCCCGACGGCTCTTTCGAAGAAACCAATCCCATCGATTCTAATTTTTCGATCACATCCGTCGACTGACCCCCATCTACACCCAAGGCTCCGGAAACTGAATGTACGGTACATGAGATTCCCGTGTACTCGCAGTCATACAAATGTTTAAGCGCATCTTCCAAAAAGGCGCGGGCAGTCCCAATTCGAATTTGCCGCCATTTTGCAAGCAGGCCCCTTTGCGGCCAGAACATCATACCCGCAATCAAGACCGCTACGACACCGATAGCGAGAGCTATTTCCGGAGCTGACATTTTTATTCTGCTTTCTTCACATAGATGTTTTGAGCAACTTCCCGGCTCATGAAATGAACTTTCTTACCGCATTTCAACTGCAAAGAGCCGTCAAATGATTCCTTGGATAGAACGGTGCCCTTGCAGTTCAATTTCAATCCTGTTCGATCCATGAGTTGAAGCAGCGGTTTCGAGTCCCGGACCTTTACCACGATCGCTCGATCGCCGACGGATACGTCCGAAAGCCTCAGCAGATCGAGTTTTTCGACAGTTCCGTCTTTTGTTGGAATCGGTTCGCCGTGCGGATCGTACTGTGGAAATCCCAACAGTGTATCAAGCCGATCTTCAAACTCATCGGAAATTACATGCTCTAGCCTTTCAGCTTCATCGTGAACCAGTTCCCACGGAAAGTTCATAACTTTCATGAGAAAAACCTCCAGCAGACGATGCCGACGAATGATCTTGAGAGCAACCCGTTCACCTTTTTTTGTCAATCGAACGCCGTAGTACGGCGTGTAATTGATGTATTCACTGTCGTACAGGCGTTTTATCATGTCGGTGACCGACGGCGATGAAATTTTCAGCTCTTCCGCAATGGCTGAAGTTGTGACGGAATCATGTTCATCGCCAAGCCCATAAATCGTCTTTAGATAATCTTCGGTTGACTTTGAGTGTAATTTAAATTCATTAATCATATAATATAAATTTAAAATTAGGTATGTCTAAAATAATATAAACACAAACGAAAGTCAAGAAATAGTTCTATTTCTTAAAATGTTGTTTTAAAGCAGAACTGTCCGGTCTCTCAATAGCTGTCGGCGATGGCGCTTCTACCTTTCTACGTATTTAAAACATCCTTCCACATGATCGTCCACCATACCGGTAGCCTGCATGTGCGCATAGATGATCGTGGAGCCGACAAATTTAAATCCGCGCGCTTTCAGGTCTTTGGACAGCGCGTCCGATTCTGGAGTAATAGCGAGGACTATGCGTGGTTCAAGGAAGACGATAAATTTGGACTGGTGGATCGGACAGGATTGATAGTTTTTCCTGCAGTCATTGATTCCATAGGTTTTTTAAGCGATTTAAAAAAATTTGTTATGGGTAGATTACGGCAAGGGGTACGGTTTAATAAATTCGGACGGCCGAATCCTAATCGGACCGCGCTTTGATAATGTCGTTCCCTATGAAGACTATTCATATGTTGGAAAGCCTGTTATCTTTAATGGAGCGCTTGTGGGCGGACGAGTGGGGAAAGTTGACTCCACGGGGAAAATAGTAGTTGACCCGGCTACGAATTCCATCCGATTTTCACCGGTCAAATTCAATTGAAAGTGAAAAATAATGCGGGTATGAGTATAAATGGTGACGACTTCCGGCCGTTGACGGTTCTGTGTTTATCCGGTTGCGTTATGAACTATCGGCAATGGAAGAATGAGTTTTCTATTATTCATTAACCATTGCTCATTATTCATTATTTGACGAGCAGCATTTTCTTCACCTTTGATATTTTTCCGGATTCCATCCTGTAAATGTACATCCCGCTGGCGGCTTCTCTGCCGAAACGGTCTTTCCCGTTCCATTTGGTCTCATAATTTTTCCCGGTCTCGTAGTATGTGTCAACGAGCGTAGTAACTTCTTGTCCGAGCATGTTATAAACTTTGATCTTTACATTTCCAGACTGTGCTACGTCAAACCGTATCGTGGTTTCTGGATTGAATGGGTTCGGATAATTTTGTTGTAATACAAACGCTCGCGGGAGTTCCGACTCCATCTGCTGAACTTTCTCCGCGACCCATTCCGAATTTCCTGCAAATACTCTGAATTGCGCCGGACGACCGTTATGGAATTCATAACCCGACGCAATGTTAAGCGCATCGATCTTTTTATTGTGGGTGATATCGTAGAGGATCAGGCTGAATTCTTGCGGAAGTTGATCGATCTTCCATTGTAAAACGGTTTTTTCATCTTTGGTAGAATTCTCCACGGCCATATTCCATACATGTCCATTGCCGGAGCTGCGAATGTCATAGGCCAGTGTTTTCTCCGGCGCCGATGAAGTGAAATAAATATTCACGCCTTCTCCGACCGATATCGGATCTCTTTCATCGAGATCGTCGAATGCATCCGTCGATGCATCCGATACACCGATGACATTGTAATTATCTCTGTATTCGCCCGCTGCGGCTTTGAAACGTACCGACCAGGACATTTCATCTGCGAAGGCCTTACCGGCAGCAGGCGTCCATGACAAGACATTACCGAGAACAATATCGCCGGCTGTTTTATTATAGATCATATAACCGGCGTACGGTTTGAGCTGCGTCGACTCTTCCCATCCGCTCTTTCCGCTCCGCAGCCAGATGCGGCCAATCTGCGCATTATCGCGCGCCGAGATGTTTGCGGTGAAACTGTACGCCCACGGAACGAGATTCCATCCGGGCTCTAATACCCACTCATTGAAAATATTCGTGCTGATCGCGGAGGGACCGGTCACGCTGGAGAAAAGGTCCTCGTTAGCGCCGCTGCGGTGGTAAAAATAATAAGCGTTACCGGAACCCAGCGCCGTGACATCCGAAAAGGATTGCGACGTAGCGTCAAAACTCATCGCACGCCAATTGGACGGACCGCCGTCCTTAAATTCCTGCGGCCCGAAGTAATCGGTCAAACTCAAATTGCCGTTAAGAGACAGAGCAATGGTAGCGTATGCGTCCGACTGCAAACCGTTAGGATATGCGCTTTCATTTTTTATTGTTGCTAGATCGCTGATCTGTACGGCGATGGACTGTCGGCCGCTAATTGACGGGTAATAGGATATTCCGCCGGAATTCTGCGCGCGGATGCGGTACCACAAACCGTCTTGCGTGACACTTGCTCCAAAAATTGTTGCCACGAAAGCGGATCCGTTGAACGACATCGTAATCGAATCTCCGGGATTTTGATGAGGCTTGCCGTAAAATAGTTTCACTGTCGGACTGCTTCCTGTTACCGGCACCGTAATGACAACGTTAGTTCCCGGAGCCGGATTGGCATTGGACACCTGTATGGAACCCACTGTGATCGACGGCGGTGTGACGATGACCGTAAGATTGAATGGCCGTGAATACAAGGTCAGCTCCGTTGCAACGGTATTGGTAATATGGCAGATATATTGTCCGTCATCGGATGCCTGCGCCGATGCGATCGGATAGGATGAATTCGTTGCGCCGTTGATCAGCGTGCCGTCCTTGTACCATTGATATTGATTGTTGCTTCCGCCGACGGAAACATTGAATGACAATGAGGCATTCAGATTGACTGAAGTGTCTTTTTGAACTCCTACACTGTCTTGCGGGGAATAATTAAATGTCTGTGAAGGGGCGCCGATATTGGGTTCGATATCTTCAAATGTTAATTTGTTGGAGGTGACGTAAACGGAATTCAGGGCGCCGATCGGATTTAGATCTGGAAGATCCGTCAATAGATTGGAACTGAGATTCAGAATTTGCAATCCGTTGATGTTTTGTATCGTGGACGGCAACGCGCCGGAAAATTGATTGGTGCCCAATCCCAGGTTTGTAAGACTCGACAAATCACCGATCCACGAAGGAATGGCGCCACTCAATTGATTGGATCCCAGATCAAGAAAATCAACGTTCGGGAGATTGGCGGATCCCGGTAACCCTCCGTTCAAAGAGTTGCGACTGAGGTCAAGTGTTTGCAGACCGCTCATTGAAAAGATCTCGGCCGGAATGGTGCCGCTTAGCTGATTATTATTGAGCTGCAATTCCTGCAAGGAGGTCAAATTCCCTAATGATGGCGGGATACTGCCTGAAATCTGGTTGCCTGCCAACATCAAAGCGCCTCCCATTGCGATAAGATTACCCAGCGAACTTGGTAATATCCCGGAAATGAAATTTCCGGCCGCCTGCAAAATATCCAATTCAGTAAGATTTCCGATGGATGGCGGCAGTCTTCCCACAAGATTGTTCGCCGTCAGAACCAAATGATCTACGCGGTCGTCGTTAATAGAAACCCCATACCACGTATCGAGCGAATTTCCCGTTTTCCAATTCGTCTTATTCGTCCAATTATTTCCGCCGAGACTGTCGTAGAGATCAACGAGCGTAAGCGAATCGTTCATACGTAAAGAAAAATACACGTTTGCCGCGGCGGGAGAACTTTCGTTTAGCACATTATCCAATGCCGTTACGCGGAAGTAATACGTTCCGTTCGGCGTCAAAGGCCCGATCAGCGATGTGGTGTCCGATACGGTAACGTTGCTGTCAACCTGATTGAATACGGTCCCGTTCGTCCCAGAATAAATGCGATAACGCAGGAAATCGGAATCGGTACTGCGCCGCCATTTCAAAAATACTCTGTAATTAATGAGCGGCGTTAACGTGAGATCTGTCGGAACGCCCGGCGGGAAATCCTGGAAACGGTATGCGCCGATATCGTTGCGCGACCCGTCGGGATCGTTGTATTGCGACGCGGGATCGCCGGCATTGATGCAGGGTGAACCGGATGCGAGCTGGAAATTTCCACCCGCCGCATTGATCTGAAGCGGATCGAGCGCGAGGTCGCCGGTTCCAGGCGTAGTAAAGGTGCCGGTATAATTGAAACTGTTGTTGAAATAATCGTTATACGATCCGACGCTCGGCCCGGCGCTGTTGTTGAGTCCGAATCCGTTACCGCGGATGATATTGTTCTTTACGACGCTCGACGCGCCGCTGGAAAGGTACACGCCGTGCGTATTATTGTAGATCGTATTGTTGATGACCGAGACATTCGCTTCAACACGAATACCGTATCCGGAACTGTTTTTGACGTTCTTGATAACCGAATGCGTGATGACCGCCGGCCCGAGTAAATGCAGACCCGTTCCCGCAACATTTGTTTTTCCGTCGAATACAAACCCGTCAACCTTGACGCCAAACGCATCGTACCACATCGTGGAACTCACCGCTTCGATCACGGTCTGGTTTACCGCAGGAATTCTGGATGATTCGAGGAAATCTCCCCCGTATCCGCCACGCAAGACGGCGTAACCGGTCGTGATGATCCCTTCGGCGTAATTTCCTGCCGCAACTTTGATCGTATCCCCTAAAGCGTTTTGCATGGCTTTGGTGATCGTTCGGTACGGATTGTTCAAAGAGCCGTCGTTGTTGTCATTGCCGGAGGTAGCAACATACGTCACAGGATTGACGCCGGTTTTTGATGCCGCGGAGGTGCCGCCAAAATTACCGATATTAATTCTGCCGCCGTTGGGAGCGGGTTCATAGCCAACCGGATCCGCCGGATTACCTGCATCGATGCAGGACGAACCGCCTTTGAGGCGGAAGTCGCCGCCAGCGGCATAAACGAATTTCGGATCGGCATTGATATCATTGGCGCCGGGAGAATTGAACGTGCCGTCGTAATTCAGAAAATCATTCCCGTAAACGCAGTTATAATTTGCGATTGACGCCGAAAGATTATTATCAAGCCCGACGTCGTTCAGCATGATGATATTATTTTCGATTTTCGTAGTTCCTGCATTGGCCGACGCATTGACCACGATCGAATAAAATATCACGCCGCCGCCGGCAAGCTGATTATTATAGATCGTGTTATTTTTGATTACCGCGCCCGCGCCGGAATTGACCACGATGCCCTGATTGCCGCTGCCGAAATAATTAACGATCGTGCAATGCATGATGGTCGTGGTTCCGCCGGTGACGTTCACCGCTTTGGAAGTTCCTAACGATCCATCGAAAACGATCCCGTCAAAAGTACAGCTTTGATTGTCCGTGACCTGCGGATTGGTCACCGCTTTCCAAATGGTCTGATAGGCATGAATATCCCTCTGCGATTCGATAAATCCCGGCGCATATCCGCCGAGAACAACGAGTTGTTTACTCATCGTTCGGTTTTCCGTCCATGTTCCAGCGCCGATCTTGATCGTATCGCCGGCGAAGGCTTTATTCATCGCATCTCCGATATCGGCCAGCGGGAACTGCGCGCTGCCGTCGTTGGAATTGTTTCCGGTGGAGGATACGTGGAGGGATCTTATTACGCTATTTCGCAGCACCGAAAACGAATTGCTGCCCTGATTTGTAGCCGCTAAGTCAGGCTTGCCGTCTCCATCGATGTCGGCAATGGCTACTCCGACGGGAGAACCTCCCGTTGCGAAGTCTACTTTGGCGGCAAGACTAATAGTACCGGTAACGCTCGTGTTTTTAAGAATTGAAACCGTACTGCTGCCGTAGTTTGCCGTTGTTATATCAGCCTTACCGTCTCCGTCTATGTCACCCAAAGCTATTCCGGCGGGAACACTTCCGGTTGCGAAGTCCGCTTTAAGGGCAAGACTGATAGAACCGGCCGTGCTCGTGTTTCTAAAAACTGAAACTGAGGAGCCGCTGTAGTTTGTAACAACCACATCGGGCTTGCCGTCTCCATCCACGTCACCTATGGCGACGCCCAAGGGATAGCTTCCTGTTGCAAAATCTACTCTGGGGTCAAGACTGATCGTGCCGCTCGTGCCGGTGTTTCTGAAAACCGAAATTGTGTTGTTGCCGGCATTTGCATTAACTATGTCAGGCTTACCGTCGCCGTCCACATCACCTAGGGCAATCCCCCACGGACCGCTTCCTGTCATGGAATCTACTTTCGCGGCAAAACTGATAGTTCCATTTGTGCCTGTGTTTCGAAAGATTGAGATCATACCGCTGCTGAACTCACTTGCTACAACAAGATCGGCTTTACCGTCTCCATCCACATCGCCTATGGCAACAATATTCGGGCCGTTTCCCATTGGGAAATCTACTTTGGGGTCAAGAGTGATAGCGCCGCTTGTGCTGGTGTTTCTGAAAACTGATATTGTGGTGCCGCCATTGTTTGTAACCACCACATCAGGCTTACCGTCTCCATCTACGTCGCCAATGGCGACTCCGCGGGGAGAAACTCCCGTTGCAAAATCTACTTTGGCGGCAAAGCTAGCGGATCCGCCGGTGCCGGTATTTCTGAAGATCGAAAGCATGCTGCTGCCCTCGTTCGCCACGGCCACATCCGGTTTACTGTCTCCATCGATGTCACCTACAGCGATAGTATATGGGCCCGCTCCCGCCGTAAAGTCAACCTTTGAAGCAAAACTGGAAACATCTATGATTTGCGAACTTGAAAACGTAACAACAAACGGCTTGCTCGAATATGCCGTCAATCCGGTCGTTGTATCCGTCACGGTGATCGGCGCATACGTGGCGCCTGTAGGAACAGTTACGGTTAGCTCCGTCGTGCTGGCATTCGTCACATTTGCTTTGACCGCGCCGAAATAGACGATGTTGTTTGTTGCTGTCGAATTGAAGTTGGTTCCGGTGATTGTGACGCTCGTGCCGATGGGGCCGGAGGTTGGGGTGAAGGAAGTGATGGATGGAGGCACGAAAGGTGTTGTGTACTTTGCAATGTAGTAGGATTCCTTTCCACCTGCTGCCATAAAAGCACCACCCACATAGACATCACTCCCGCTAACGGCAATGGCATAGACGTGGTTATTTAGCCCGCTTCCAAGAGCCGACCAATTTGTTCCGTTCCATTTGGCAATGTGATTTGCCAATACCCCCCCGGCAGTACTGAATTGCCCTCCAACAAACAAATCACTTCCATTGGCCGCCATGGCGTAGGCTTGAATACTTAGTCCACTGCCCAAATCCGTCCAACTAGTTCCGTCCCATTTGGCAATACTTTTTGCTGATACGCCTCCGGCAGCGGTAAAATTACCTCCCGCGTACACAGTAGTTCCACTGACTGAGATGGCGTAAACACCACTATTGATTCCTGTTCCCAGTGCTGACCAATTGGATCCGTCCCATTTGGCAATATTTTTTGCTGATACGCTGCCAGCTGTGTCTATGTTTCCTCCAACATATACATCACTTCCACTTACCGCTATTGCATCCGCTAACCCACCCGGTAACCCGTTTCCGAGAGCCGACCAACTGCTGCCGTTCCACTTGGCGATATGGTTTGCGGATATGCCTCCCGCTATAGTAAACCAACCTCCAACATAAATATCACTTCCGTTCGCCGTGATGGAAATGACATCACTATTTAACCCACTCCCAAGCGCGGACCAACTGCTGCCATTCCATTTCGCAACATAATTTGCCGGTGCGCCGCCTGCTGTCGTGAAATTTCCTCCCACATAAACATCACTGCTACTCACAGCGATGCCTTCAACGTCACCATTTAGTCCGCTTCCAAGAGCTGACCAATTTGTTCCGTTCCATTTGGCAATGTGATTTGCCCACACGCCTCCGGCGGTATCGAAATAACCACCCACATACACATCACTCCCGCTAACTGCAATGGCCCTGACACTATTGTTCAGGCCATTAGCGAATGACGATCCAAATCCTGTCCAAGGATCATCAGGACTTGCCAAGAGCGATGCCGCCATCGAGAATACAGGCTCACCGCTTGACCCATAAGACATGCGGTATCCCGCAGGATCGAAACTTCCTGACGTACCTTTCGCAATCGACCCATCAGGATTAAGAATCGAAGAAATGGGTTTTTGGTGACTCTGGTCAATCGTCTGAGCACTTAGTGCAGATTTTATGATGAGTAGTGTCAGCAGTATTACATTTTTCATGGAGATTCTCCGGATATATGTTGTTTCAACCGCCCCCTGTCTCCCCCGCCTTAGCAAGGCGGGGGCGCGTACTATTTTAGTTTACAGTAAACTTGAATGTGGGGGCGGTTTTTTTCATACTATCATAATCATTTTCATTCGGTACGATGCTATTTCAGAATTACTTCACTTCATGTTCATCTCTCATGGAGATTCTCCGGATATATTTTTTAGATTCCAACCGCCCCCTGTCTCCCCCGCCTTAGCAAGGCGGGGGCGCGTACTATTTTAGTTTGCAGTAAACTTGAATGTGGGGGCGGTTTTTTTCATACTATCATAATCATTTTCATTCGGTACGATGCTATTTCAGAATTACTTCACTTCATATTCACTTCTCATGGAGATCCTCCGGATATATTTTTTAGATTTCAACCGGCCCCTGTCTCCCCCGCCTTAGCAAGGCGGGGGCGCGTACTATTTTAGTTTGCAGTAAACTTGAATGTGGGGGCGGTTTTTTTCATACTATCATAATCATTTTCATTCGGTACGATGCTATTTCAGAATTACTTCACTTCATGTTCATCTCTCATGGAGATTCTCTGGATATTTTTTTTTGCTATAGGGTACCTACTTCACTCAACCGCCCCCCTGCCCCCCTCCTTGCCCAGTACCTACATGAAAACTTGCAACGGGCAAGGAGGGGGACCAAGGGGGTGGTTCGGGTCATATCTCTACTATCATTAAAGTGATCTTCATTTCAGTTTCAATTAAGACAAATTCGGTTTATGAATCACCACCAAGTGTCCCGCTCACTGTGGGCAAGGAGGGGGACCAAGGGGGTGGTTCGGGTTATGTGGAGCCGAGCTCCTCTTTTATTTTTTCCAACACTTTATTTGGATTCTCGAAAAGTTCTGTATCTTTAAATCTCAAAAATCGAACGCCAAATTCTTCGATAAAAGCCTGACGTCGTTGGTCTTTTGTCTTTGCGTCATCGCTGTCGTGCGACGCTCCGTCGATCTCGATGGCAAGTTTGGCTTCCGGGCAGTAGAAGTCGAGAACGTAAGGCCCGACACCGTGTTGACGGCGGAATTTGAAACCGGATAGCTGTTTGCCTTTTAAATGTGACCACAAGAGTTTTTCAGATCGCGTTGCATGGTTTCGCAGATCGCGGCGCTTTTCAGTCTGAACAGGTTGATTATATAGTGTGCCCATAGTCGTTAGAGATTCTATTTTATATTTGTCAACCGCCCCCTGTCTCCCCCGCCTTACGAAGGCGGGGGTCGTACAATCTGGAGGTTGTTGAAAAATTAATATTGGGGGCGGTCGATTCACTGCCCCGGCGGCAGATCAGGATCGGGAATTTTACTCACGCCGCCTTTCCCGCCTCCGCCAAGCAGAACCGCTGCGCCGCCGCCGAGAACCGCAACGCCGCCAACCACATACCAAAGCGTCTTATTGGATTTCTTAGTTCCGGCCGAAACGGTTTTTTCTTTTTCGGCGAGTTCTGCAGCGGCTTTGGCTTTTGCCGCTTCATCCGCTACACGTTTCATATACGATTTGGAATATTCCAGTTTAGCGTCGATCTTTTGGTCGGAATTGAGTTCGATCTCTTTTGAATAAGTGGTGTAATCGGCGGAATTTGCCGTAACCGTGACCGAGTGCTGTCCTTCACTCAGAGAAAGCTTGAGTGACTTTTGCCCGACCTTCTGGCCGTCAATAAGAATATCAACGGCTTTGGCGGATTTCGGCGCAGAAACATTGATCGCGAGTTCGAATTTTCTGGTAACCGTTCTCTTCCCAACAGCACCCGCAAGGCTATTGGCCATCGTTTGCATGACACCGAGCAGGCCGTCGCGTTTTCCGACGTAATCCTGCGTTTGAGCCTGAATGATCTTACCGGTCGTGACGTCGATGATGCGAAGATCGATCGTGTACGTTTCTCCAAAAACGCCGATATCGCCGGCGATCATCGCCTGCACCCCGAGGAGTTGGCCAACCTGCACAGCGCATTCGGCTGTATTGCAGTTATCTGAAATATTAAAATCCTGCGCTTTGAGTATCTCATTCATTTTTTCCCGTTCCACCACATCGAATATATGGGTCTGCACAAGCATGTTGCGGAACCGATTGGCCAGGATCGAAACTTCACTTTTTTCAAATCCTCCGGCAGACTGAAAATCAAGAACGGCTACGGTGGTTTTTTTGGATTGGGAATAGGCGTGCCCCGCCAGGAGCGTTAAGAGCAATAAAACCCCGAAAGATGGTTTCATAGTACACCTCGCTTAAAGATCAACTTCGCCGAGATGGCGCAATAATGTGTGGTAAACATTTTTTGGAAGCAGCTTAATACGACCGATTTGGAAGTACCAGACTGTTCGCCAAGGAGATATTGAGATTGGATGAACGCAGTCGCTATAAAGCTCTTCTTGCTAAACTGAGTTAAAAATAAGAACAATTCGATGCATTGACAAGAAAAAAGTCTACTGCGATTAACCGCCCGGTATCCGTTCTCACGGCTTTATCATAACGACCCTTCCAAAAAACTGAGGCTTATACACGTCAAAGGATTTCAAGTATTGGATCATCGTCTGAAGAACTTCAACGCGGGTATCTTTTTTTGATAATGCCCTCCTGAAAGCGAGAAATCCGTCGCCGCCGTCCGCCAAAAAGTTACTCGTCACAACTTTATAAATTTTGTCATCTTCAAAAGTTTTGCCATTCAATTTATATAGAACCACTTTGTTTCCATCCGCCGCCGAAACGCTGTAATGCATTTCCACGCCTTCTGAAACCTGTAAAATTCCGTTAGTAAGACCTGCGGCATGTTCGAATAAGTCTTTTATATCTTTTCCATTCATTTCGACTAACACAATTGTATTAGGAAAAGGAAATGCGGAAATCAAATTTCCCATGGTGACTACCGGCCCCGTAATATCGTCCCGAAGGCCGCCGCTGTTCGTTATAGCAAGGTCGTTATCGGGATATGCGTGAAGCATCGCGTCGGCAACCATATTGCCCATCAGCGATTCCATGCTATAGGAACGCGTAAGGGGGTGGGAGATAGTGCAAATTTTCTGATCGGCTATTTCACTCAGTTTGTTTTTCCATTTATCGATAACGTGTTTTGTATCCGCGTCATCCTCGATTTCATCATCAAAAACATAATTCAAAATATTACTGAAACCGGTTATTTTATCCTTCCCGGGATCATATTGTATATCCAGTTTACCGACTTCCATGCCCAATGCATCGGTAGAAATGATAATGGTACCGTTGGAGATCAGCGGCTGCGGAGTTCCCTGATGGGCATGGCCCGTTATGATAATATCGACGCCGGGTACTCTTTTGGCCAGTTCAATATCTCTTTGCAGGTTTCGTTCTGCGTCGGTGAGTCCGGCAGAGGATTGTTTTCCCGGAATACCTTCATGCACCAGTAATACGACCAGGTCAACTTTACCTTCGAGTTCGTTAATGTATTTTTTAAGATAAATCTCCTCGTCTCTCGCTTCGATTCCACGAACCATTATGTCGGAGATGGTGTCGTAAAAAGCGTACTTGCCGTGCAATCCGATCACGCCGATACGTATCCCGTTCTTCTTCAAAATCATATAGGGATGATTCCAAAACAGACGGTCGGTACCCGAATAAAATATGTTGCCATTCAAAATCGGAAACGTTGCCTTCTTTAATTGCTCATCCAGATTTTGCCATCCATGGTCAAACTCATGATTGCCGATGCAAGCGGCGTCGATCGATAAATGGTTAAGCACATCGATCACGGCTTCACCTTTAGTGAGAGAACTAAATAGCGGCCCGGTAAAATAATCACCGGCATCAAAATACAAAGTGTTGGGGTTTGATTTTTTGGCTGTTTTTACAATCGTTGCGATATTGGCAAATCCTCCGATTTTTCTTGTTTCACTGATCCATTTTACCTGCATCGGCTCAAAATGCGAATGCAGATCATTGGTATACAAAATGGTCAGGCTTCGGAGGGAATCTTTGCCGGCCGATTGCGATAGAGCGAACTGAGAAGAAAGGATCAGGATAAAAAACGGCAGCCATTTGAGCTTCATGGTAGAGTTTTTCATAACACAACCTTCCTACTCTTTATTGAAATACAAAAACATATCGATCAGACTACCTCTTCACATACTTAAAACATCCTTCCACATGATCGTCCACCATGCCGGTGGCTTGCATGTGCGCGTAAATGATGGTCGAGCCGACAAATTTGAATCCGCGCGCTTTCAGATCTTTGGACAGCGCGTCCGATTCCGGTGAGGTCGGGCGTATTCGCGCTTTGGTCATGCCTTTGGGATCTCGGAGGGTTTTGTAATTGGTGAATTGCCAAATGTATTTATCGAAAGAACCGAATTCCTTTTGCACGGCCAAAAAAGCTTTTGCATTGGTGATCGCCGCTTCGATCTTGAGGCGGTTTCGTACAATGCCCTCGTCATGCATCAGGCGTTGAACGTCTTTTGCGGTGAATTTGGCAACTTTCTTCGGATCGAATTTTTTAAATGCCTTTCTAAAGTTATCTCTTTTTCGCAAGATCGTGATCCAGCTTAGTCCGGCTTGAAAACCCTCGAGTATCAGCATTTCGAATAATCTTTGTTCGTCATGAAGCGGAACGCCCCATTCGTTATCATGGTAATCGCAATACAACGGATCGGTTCCGGGCCACCAGCAGCGCGGTCTTGAAGTCGTTGGCGTCATAGGATCTTTCGGAATTTTAGTGGTAAAAAACTGTTAGCAAACCTAAGAAAGTGAAATGCAGAGTTCAAGGGTTTTATTTATGGCCATTGATCGATAATTTGACGGAAACAGGTTGAAACGCAAATTGACAATCGTAAATCTGAAATCTACAATCGTCAATTCGTTTTCAGTATTACTGCTTGACTTTAAAATCGATTTACTCTAATTTTTTACACACGTTCTTATTTCACTCCCGCTAATTTTTTTACGTGTTTGGTTCGGCGCCTCTCAAAAATCGAAATGTATGTCATACCCGCAGTCACAAATAGGAGGAATGGCTTTGAAACTTAAGATCAAATATCTTGACGGCATCCGTTTGAAACGTTCCGTTATTGCCGGATGTAATTTTGTGATCAATAAAAAAGATCACTTAAACAATATTAACGTATTCCCTGTGCCCGACGGCGATACAGGAACGAATATGGCTTCCACTTTGAAAACGATAGCCGATACGGCGGAAAACGAACACGAACATTCGATTGAGAGTATGTCCTGTGTTCTTGCTGATTCTGCGCTCATGGGCGCGCGGGGAAATTCCGGTGTGATTTTGGCGCAGTTCTTTCAGGGGTTGCAGGACGGCCTTAAAGGATCCGTTAGGGCAAACACTCAAAAATTTTCAGAAGCCGTTTCCAATGCTACCCAATCTGCCTGGAGCGCCATGTCGAAACCGGTGGAAGGAACGATCCTTTCCGTGATCCGTGACTGGGCAAAATCGGTGGAAGCCAAGTCGAAAAAAACCGACGATTTTTCAGAGCTTTTTAAAGAATCGCTAAACGACGCAAGAATATCTCTCGCCAATACGCCGAAACAAATGGCCGTATTAGCAAAAGCCGGCGTCGTGGATGCCGGAGCGGAGGGATTTGTTACGATGCTCGAAGGTATTCTTAATTTTATCGAATCCGGCCGTATATCCGACATCAAACGCGTCGGGCTGTCGGAATCCGAAGAAGAAGTAATGGAGCCGCATCTGGACGACCATACTATAGACGATATAAAATTTCAATTTTGCACGGAGTGTCTGCTTGTTGGCGATAATATGAGCCGCGAAAATATCCGCGAAAAAATTTCCTCGTTCGGCGACTCTCTGATAGTTGCGGGATCTCCAAAGAAAATAAAAATCCATCTTCACTCCAATACGCCGGAAGATGTTTTTGACGTGCTGGCGGATTACGGCCATGTTGTGTCAACCAAAATTGACGACATGCGTCAGCAGTTTGCTAATGCGCATTCCGATGTGGTGCAGGAAACAGCGATTGCCGTGGACTCTTGCGTGGATCTGCCATTGGAATACATTCGCCGCAATCATATTCACGTCATTCCGCTCAACGTACATTTCGGCGATCAGGTTTTTATTGATCGGTTAACCCTGACGCCTAAAAAGTTTTATGAAAAACTGTCGTCTTCGCCTGATCATCCGAAGTCTTCTCAGCCGACGCCGCAACGATTCAAGGAATCCTTTGAGCGGTTACTTACCATCTATCCGCAGGTTATTTCTCTCCATCTTTCGTCGAAAATGAGCGGAACGTATCAGGGCGCATTGAGTATTGCTAAGTCGGTTGGTAAAGGTAAGATTCACGTTGTTGATACGCAGTCTGCATCGGTCGGCGCGGGGTTGATTGTGCAGGAGATCGAGCCGATGATTCTCGCCAATGAACCGGTTGAAAAAATCCTTGCGCATATAGATCATTGCGTGAAGAATATGAACGTCTTCATCAGCGTACAAACAATGGAGTTTCTGATCAAAGGCGGGCGCGTCAGCAAAACGCGCGGCGCCGTTGCAAAGACATTAAATATCAAACCGATTCTTGGTATAAAGGAAGGCGCGGTCGTTCCGATCGCTAAGGCATTCGGCCATTCCAATGCGTTACGTAAAGTGATGGAACTGGTTAAAGCAGCCGCTAAGGGAAAGAAAAACCTGCGATTCGGTATTGCGCACGCCAATTCAATCGGCATCGCCGACTGGTATGCAACGGAACTGGTCAAGTATTTTGAGATTGACCGCGATAAAATTTTGATCACGGATGTCTCGACGGTGATCGCGACGCATGCCGGTCCCGGGGCTGCTGCCATCGCGGTACTTTGCGACCCTTGATTTTCCGCCTGGGCGCGGCATTGTGTCCAATAATATCTTTATACTTAAAAAGACGATGAACATATTTCTATTTTGTTTTTGTTTGTTACTGCTACCCCACGCTGCGTATGCCCAAAAAATAAGCGACCCTGATTTGAAGCCTTTTGTCGATCTGTGGCAAAAAGATAATGTGGATTCTCTCCGGGCCTTCATTCCTGTGTTGTATAAAAAATACCCGAAACAACCGGAAACAATTTTTTTCCAATCGGTTTTTGAAACCAATGCCGATAAGGCGAACGCCGGATATGAATCCATTTTGAAAACTTTTCCGGACAACGCATTGGCTGACGAAAGCCTGTACCGCCTTATTCAATACGATTACGCAAAAGGAAGTTACCGCGGCGCTCAGCAAAAAGCGGATCAACTGAAAAGGGACTATCCGTCGTCGCGATTTATCGGAAAGGCTGACCGGATGTTTGACGGAATGAGTCTGGTGACAAAACAGATTGAAGAACAAACGTCCGTTGCCGATCCGGATATCTCACAAAGCATATCAGGGAAAAAATTCCGGCTCCAGGTCGGCGCGTTTGGGCAGATTAAAAATGCGGAGGATCTCAGGGATAAACTAAAAAGTAACGGCTACGCTCCGATCGAATTTTCCGAAAAAATCGTGAACGATAAGAAATTATATCTCATATGGGTTGGGGCATTTGCTACCAAGGAAGATGCGGTCTCCACCGGCAATGTTCTCAAAAGCAAACTGCAATTAAATTATACCATTGTTGAAAAATAGACCGCCGATGTGAATCCCGCCCATATACAAACTATCCGAACATTCATCGCCGTCGATCTGTCCGCAAACCTAAAAAAAGAGATTGCCTTTATACAACAAAGCCTCCGGCCGCATTTTTCGCGTGCAAAAGTAAGCTGGGTTAGATCGGAGAACATACATCTTACTTTGAAGTTTCTGGGCGATGTTCCATTGACAGATATTACCAAGATTATTACGGCGTGTGATTTCGTTAAGGAGGAACCCGCTTTCGAGCTGCACATTAATGGGCTTGGTTTTTTCCCGGGTTTACGCAAGCCAAAAGTATTATGGTGCGGATATGAGAGTTCCGCTCCCATAGCGCGAGTTCAAAACCAAATTGAAACAGCGCTGGATTCGATTGGATTCACGGCGGAAAACAAACCGTTTGTTGCGCATTTAACGCTTGCGCGAATAAAAGAAATCAACTCTAATCCTGCCGCCCCCTGCTATGTTGATATGGCTGCGGTTCAAGAGTATCTTATGAAAATGCCGGTTTCTATGTTTCATCCGGTCCGCAGTATTAAGTTGATTAAAAGCCGGCTCTCTCCTAAAGGATCCGAGTATACGGTTTTGCATGAATGGAAATTAAAATTCGATTAACTATGAAAATAATTCTCATCACATCGTTCGTTAAGAAATACCAAAAAAAAATCGTTGGTGTTGTTGATCTCGACAACGGCGAAAAGCTGCAATTAGAGCCGGATACCATTATGCAATTCCAACTGCAGACGGGAGCGGATCTCGATGAAAAAAAATTACATGAGATTCGTTTGGCAGATCAAAAAAGAAAGAGTCTTCAGAAAGCGCTTCAACTTATTTCCATCAGGCCGCGCAGCACGGGAGAATTAAGAGAGAGGTTTAAAAAAGAAGGTTTTTTTGAAGAAACGATCGAATCAAGCCTGAACTATTTGATAGACAACGGTTATCTTAATGACGAGGTTTTCGCGGAACGTTTTGCAAAAAGTAAATTACAGAAAAAAGATATGGGTGAAGCGGCGCTTCGGTTTGAGCTTCATAAAAAAGGTTTATCAAAACAGATTATTGAAAATGTCATTCGCCGTATTTTTGCTGAAACACCGCCTCTTGATATGGCGATAAGGGCGGCTAAAAAAAAAATTCGAACGATCCGAACCACCGAGACGATAAAAAAACGTCAGAAAATATATCAATTTCTAACGCAACGCGGATTTTCGGCGGAGGTCATACATCGGGTGATAGCGGAATTGATGGATTAAGACAAGTGTTGTACCATTTTTGTCTTTCAAATAAGCCGTTCTAATACTATATTTCCCCGATTGGCGACGCGTTTGAATAAAGTAATTCTATCATGACGACTCGCTGATGGCATCACGTTTTGCTAATTTTTACAAATTCCTTTCTGGCGGTTAAAAAACATCCTGTCTAAAATGCCGACACCATATGACTTTAAGTTTAGGAGTCAGTCATGCTTAATAATATGAGCATCCTCAATAAATCGATAATCGGGTTTGGTATTTTATTCATTCTTGCACTAACTATGACCGTTTTTTCCATAACTCAGTTGAACTACTTATTGGATAGTTCTGACAAAGTGGTTAATGATATTCCGATTCAAACCGCTCTCTTGGAGATTCAATACGCGACGACCAAAGGCCATCTGTATTTCGAAGAAATCATCGCCGGCGATAAAAATCAATCTTCAGACAAAGTCTATGAGTTGTGGGATGAGGCACTCTCGTACTGCGATATTATTCTAAAGGGCGGCCAAAAAAATAATAGGACGTATACCGCGATTAGGAACAAGAAAGAAATCGAAGCTATATCCAACATGGGTATGGCTATGGAGGAGATGATCTCATACGCAAAGCAACGCCAGCTGGACTCTAAATCAGGGCAGGCGGGAAGCGAAGCCGAACGGCAATTTGACTCGGCGTATGAAAAAGTGATGTCGCTCACAGAAGAAGCTAAAATCATCGCCAGTCAGGAAACAAAAAATAATTACGATAATTTGCTTGGCATGTTTTCAATGGGCAAATTGATTATCGGATTTACGGGATTTTTTCTGTGCGTCATTGTGGTTGGAATCGGTTATTTTATTTCCACAACCATCGTTACCCCCATCAAGGCGGCGGCAAAACTAATTGACAAGGACGGGATCAATACGGTTTTTAAAATGAACCGTCATGATGAGGTCGGACGACTGACCCGCTCGATGAATAATTTCCTTTCCTCCTTCAGGGACGTTTTGATTGACGTAGTCGATGCCTCTCGGGCGGTTGCGACATCCAGCAAAGAAATTTCAGCAAGCACCGAAACGATGGCCACCAATGCGCGGGAGCAGAGTTTGCATACAAACGGTATTACGTCAGCCGTTGAGGAAATGTCAAAGACCGTATACGAAATTTCACACAATGCATCGAGCGCAAAAGAGATGGCTCTGCACGCGCAATCCAGCGCGACACAGGGCGCGCAAGTTATCGATGAGACGGCCGAGGGAATCAGCAAAATGGTAGGGATGATCAAGCAATCCACGGATGTGGTAAATTCTCTTAGTGACTCCAGCGGAAAGATCGGTAAGATTCTGAATATTATCGAAGATATTACAAAACAAATTAACCTGATCGCACTCAACGCATCCATCGAAGCAACGAAAGCCGGAGAAAGGGGAAAAGGATTTGCCGTTGTCGCAGACGAAATAAAAAAACTAGCGGAACGAACAACGCATTCTACGGCTGAGATCAACGAGATGATCGTTAAGATTCAAACCAATGTTTCCGAAGCAGTCAACCTAATGGCGCGCACACGGGAAAAAGCGGATAGCGCCATTACGCTGTCGCATGACGCTAAATCGAGCCTAAAAGAGATTTCCGAAGTGTTTCAGGAAGTGACGCAAATGGTGGCGCAGATCGCCGTCTCGAGCCATCAGCAATCTATTACCAGCGATCAGATTGCCGACAATATTAAGATCATAAACCAATCCACCCAGCAGGTCGCAGCAGGTATTCAGGAGATCGCTAAATCAGCGGATTATTTCAAAACGCTTACCGACAGTATGCAGAAAAGGGTTAATGTTTTCAAAGTAGACGAAAGGTTGTAACCGCAGCGGAACAAGGACTGATTTGCCGGCTAAATGGTTACAATCGACCCTGTTTTGGTTTTTCTAAAATCGTTTTGCTAATCTCTCGCCGAATCTCTACATTTAAAAAACGGCTCCACCTATCTGAAATAGTATGAAGAAGCCGAAGCTTCTTTTGATCAATCCTTATATTTACGATTTTGCCGCATACGATCTTTGGCTGAAGCCGCTGGGATTGCTCTACCTCGCCGCTATGCTGGAAGAAAACGGATGTGAAATTATTTTTCTGGACGCAATGGATCGATGGCATCCGGATGTACTGAAACTTCAAAAACGTGAATCCCCGCGAACAAAAAAATATGGCGACGGCTATTTTTACAAGGAACCTGTAGAAAAACCTCAGGAATTTCAGCACATTCGCCGCCATTACTCGCGTTACGGCTTGCCGCCGGAGTTCATGCGAACAAATCTGGATCGAATCAAACGCGAACACGATATCGACATGATTTTGGTCACCTCCGGAATGACGTACTGGTATCGCGGCGTTCATGAAGCAATACGTATGTCGCGCGAGATATTTCCCCAAACAAAAATTTTACTCGGCGGTATTTACGCTACATTGTTTCATGAATATGCGCAGCAACACTCCGACGCGGACGTTGTTTTCAAAGGAGAGTCGGAAAGAACTTTGCTGAAATTTATTTCTGATCAAACCGGTTTGACCACAAAAAAGCAGTACCGCGGATACGATGACTATCCTTTTCCGGCTTATCATTTATATCCGAAGCTGGATTACGCAGCGCTCATGACCTCGCGCGGTTGCCCCTACCGCTGCTCGTTTTGTGCTACGCATGAATTTACTGATGAATTCCGGCGGCGTAGTCCCGGCAAAGTTGTGGAAGAAATTGAATTCTATAATATACAAAAACAGATCACGGATTTAAGTTTTTATGACGATGCGCTCTTTGTTAATTCCGACAAACACATTAAGCCGATTCTCCGGCAAGTTATTAGAAAAAATCTAAAAGTTCGTTTTCATACGCCTAACGGCCTTTTCGCAAAATTACTGGATGCCGAACTCGCCGAGCTGCTTGTCGAGAGCGGATTCAAAACCATTCGCCTGAGTTATGAAACCAAGAACACCGAGCGCCAGATCCAAATGAAAAAAGTGAATGACAGCGATCTGGAAAAAGCTTTACGGCATCTTGAATTGGCCGGTTTCACTAGGCAAGAAGTGGTTGTTTACTTGATCATGGGTTTGCCCAACCAAAAGCCGGCCGAGGTTGCAGATAGTATAAACTATGTTCATCAACTCGGCGCCAAAGTCAGTCTGTCTTCTTTTTCACCTATTCCCAACACACAGGAATGGGAGATCGCGATTCGCGACTACGGATTTCCTGTCGACAACCCGCTTTTGACCAATAAATCTATTTACCCGTTGAAAAACGATTATTTTTCTTACGATGATTTTGAACGGCTTAAAATGGCGGCTATTCAAGGTAATCGGCATCTAATCACCCCTGCGAATGAAACGGACTGGAGCATTTCGGATTATAATGTCTATGCGTAAATCAAATGTAACTCAATCTATCTTTCGGTGTATTTTGTTTGTAATTTTTTCTTTCTTTTCACTTTGCGCGCAGGATCTTCAGAAAAAAATAACTCAGAGCCAGAAAAACGTACAAAAGCTCAAAGAAGAAATCAAAAATTATGAGAACAGGATCGTATCAGAAGCGCAAAAGGAAAAAAATGAACTTGACCGCCTTAACGATGCCAATCAAAAGATTGGTTTACTCCAGCAATTACTTGGAGAACTTGAACAGTCCAGAAGCCTGACGGAATTGAATATTGTCGTTTTACGTGATCAATTAAAGACGACGCAGGGCGAACTCAACGTACTGAAAAACCTGACAGGCCAAAGACTAGTTCAAACCTACAAACACCGCGCGGAAGATCCTTTAGCTTATGTGTTTACATCCGATTCGTGGACGCAGGCGTACGCGCGGGTAAAATATACTAAGATCATCGCGAATCAAGATAAGACCGACTTGCAAACTCTGCGGAGAAAAAAAATAAAAATAGAACGGCAAAAAAAACTTATTGAGGCAGAACTTCTTCAGCAAAAGTATCTTATTGCTGAAAAGAAAAATGAAAAAGCGGCCTTAGACGTCGAATTAAACCGGCGCAAAGCATCCTTGTCCAAGATTCGCAAAGATAAGCGCTTGTTAAATACCATGCTGGAAGAAAAACGAGACGATCTTGTCACCTTGAATTCACTTATAGCGGAATTAGAACGTAAGAAAAAGGAACAAGAAGAACTTGAACTGGAACGCCAGAGAAAACTAAAAGCCGAGAGCGCCGAAAAGAGCATTGCGTACAAAGAACCGAAGTATGTTGAAAAGTCGACGTTCGGCCTTTATAAGGGTAAATTGCCGTATCCGGTTGCAGGGAAGATTGTTAAGAAATTCGGCGATCAGATCAATCCGATTCTTGGAACAAAAACAAGAAACCCGGGAATTGAAATTCAGGCAACTCAAAACGCGGCGGTAAGAGCGGTGGCAAAAGGGCGAATTGCGCATATTGCATGGCTTCGACGGATGGGCAATACGTTATTGATCGATCACGGCGGCGGTTATTATACAGTCTACGCGCATCTGTCCGAGATATATGTTTCACCGGAGCAAAATGTCAGCGCAGGCGATATGATCGCAGGCCTCGATGAAAATGAAGAGGGAAAGTATGTGCTCCATTTTGAAATTTACAAAGATCAAGACGTTCAGGATCCTTCAATCTGGCTTAGATAAAATTAATTATGAAATCCGACCTATCAGAAAATACAGTTTCACCAGGAACTTCTCCGGAGGAAATGCAATTTGGCCACAGCAGCCAACCGCGCAGCAGATGGTTTTTTTTATTCAAACTGCTCGTGACCTTAGGTATTGTTGCGCTCATTTTTAACAAGATCCAGTTCACAGAGATACAGGCAGAATTTAAAGATGTGATTTGGTTGCCGCTCGCCGCGGGGATGGCGATGACAGTCCCGAATATTTTCATTCAATATTATAAATGGAGATATCTGGTTCACTTGCTGGACAGAAAGATATCCAATAGCACCATATTCACCTCTCTTATGTGCGGTTTTTCAATCGGGTTGGTTACTCCCGGAAGACTGGGTGAACTCGGTAAAGGCGTGTTTATTAGTTCGCAATCAAAATCACAGTTAACCGGCATGGCGATCATTGATAAGATTCTTTCGCTGTGGGCGTTATCCGTGCTTGGCGTTATATCCTTATTCTACTTAATTGAGTTCAAATTCAGTTTTTCACTTTGGTCGAAGTCTCTTTTTATGATCATGGCAGTATTATTTGTTGTGTTGCTGTTGATTCTTGTTTTCCAGCCTTCTTTCTTACGCACGCTAATACAGCTGTCAAAAAAAATGGTTGCGCGCGCGCCATTTCGGGAAAAAATATTTTCACTAATATCCGCATCGGATTATTTTAAGAAACAGCATTTTATGCCGAGTTTTTATTTCTCAATGCTATTTCAGTTGATCATACTTTTTCAACTCTTTCTTTTTATCAACGCATTCACCGGCCTTACGGCTGTTGAATCCTTTCTGGCCGGGGCGTCGGCTATGTTGGTGAAGTCGCTTTTGCCCATTGCCGTGATGGATTTAGGTGTGCGCGAAGGAGCGGTGATCTATTTTTTTGGTAAATACGGCATTCCGGCATCCTCGGCATTCAACGCATCAATCATGTTATTTCTGAGCAACGTGCTCATTCCGGGTATTATCGGATTATATTTTTTCACGAAGTATAACTTCTTCCGCCGCCATGAAAATTGATTTTCGTCTATATGCGATTACGGATCGAAAGAGAATTAAGAAAGGCCGGTTTCTTTATCACATCGAAAATGCTTTTGCATGCGGACTTAAGGCAATTCAAATCCGTGAAAAAGATCTTTCACCGCTCGAACTATTCCGGTTATGCGAACAAATAAAAAAATTAGCCGAAGGTCATCATGTGAAAATATTTGTCAATGACCGTGTGGACATAATGCTAGCGCTAGATCTGGATGGCGTTCATCTGACGGAACAGAGTCTGCCGGTTGACCAAGTCAGAAAAATCATCGGGCATGAAAAATTAATGGGTGTTTCAGCTCATTCCACGGAAAGACTGCAAACGGCGTATGCGGGATCTGCTGATTTTGCGGTGCTCGGCCCCGTCGCGATGACATCGTCTAAACCCCAAGGCCATACGATTTTGACACCGGAGCAATTCACATCAGCCTGCGCGAATGTAAACATGCCCGTTTTCGCGCTTGGAGGCGTTGACTCAGACAACGTCAGACTGTGGATAGAGCACGGGGCGCATGGCGTCGCAGGGATATCGATATGGATGGAAGCGGAGGATATCGCCGTGCGGTTAAAACAACTTGAGAAATCTTTAGAACATTTGTAAATTAAGCTTACACTTAACGCGGGAGGTAACATGGTTACAATTAAGAACATCGTCGTACCTACCGATTTTTCCGAAGCCGCATCCCATGCTTTGGATTACGCTTTATCTTTAGCTAAGACATTCCAGGCAAAGATTTATCTAATGCATGTATTCGAGCCCATTGTCTATTATTCTGATGCGCCAATGGGCATGCCCGATCTGATCGAACTAGAACAGAATGTTCGTGGTGTGGCCGAGCAGTCTTTACAAAGTATTTTGGACAAACAGATCAAAGAACATGAAACTGAGTTTGGCGCCATTCCGGTTGAAACGATTCTTGCGCAGGGAAAGCCCTTCATTGAGATTATTCAAACCGCAAAAGAAAAAAACGCCGATCTGATCGTATTGTCTACGCATGGCCGGAGCGCCTTGGAACACATTCTTTTGGGCAGCGTGACTGAAAAAGTAGTAAGGAAAGCGCATTGCCCGGTGCTGACCATTCGTTCAACAACCGTCTTCAAAATGCCATAGCCGATGACTAACCGATTTTCTGTCGTCATTTTAGCCGCCGGTACATCTTCACGCCTGGGTTCTGATAAACTATCTTTGCCGCTGGGAAATAAATCTATACTTGAGCATACTATGCATAAATTTTTTCTTGACGCCATTGATGAAGTTGTTATCGTTACCGGTAAATTTAAACCTGAATTCCAAAAACAAAAAACAGCTCCAAAAATAAAATACGTTGATAATCCTGATTACGAGGCCGGTATGAGTTCGTCCGTAAAAAAGGGACTTGAGTGCATAAGCCTATCCACAGACGCCGTGTTCATTACGCCGGCGGATATACCGCTTTTTGATGTCAATACGGTGCGGGAGATGATCGGGGCTTTCTCACAAAAAACAATTATTATCCCTACGTATCACGGTAAAAAAGGCCATCCGGTATTGCTTGACAAGTTTTTTTCAGAACAATGTTTGAATGAACACAGTGAGAAAGTTTTATACGACGTAATAAAAAAAAATAGTGTTTCGGTTAAATTTTTGCCGGTGGAAGACGAAGGGGTCTTGTTAGACCTGGACACGAAAGAAGATTACGAAAGAATGAAACGGTTTATTGATAGCGAAAATTTCTAATTGCGGCAACCGGGTTGGATCAACCAAACGGCGACCGATAGCTCGACTAATTTAACTTCACAAAAACTTCACGGTTAATTACTACTGCGATCTATACCACCCCTAAACTATATCGCCCGGTTTTTTTATTCTTTCATCACGCAAGAATTCCTGTTTCAAAAAACTTTGTTCATACCACTCCATTACGAATACTTTCAGGATCGCCGTTACCGGTATGGATATGAGCAAGCCTAGGATACCCAGTAATTTACCGAATACCAGCAACGAGAATATCAGTAGAACAGGGTGCAACCCTAATTTTTCTCCGACTACCTTTGGCGAAATGATTATCAAATCGAGTATCTGGATAACACCGAGTACCGCCAGGATTTTTATGATGCTAGATTCTGGAGATGGGTTTATTAATCCTAAAACGATGCCTACGAAAAAGGTCAGGATGGGTCCGACATACGGAATAATACTCAGGAATCCGGTGACCAAACCCAGAATCAGCCCAAATTGGACGCCTAGTATTTCCAGGACTACCCAGGTGACCATAGCGATAATAAAAGCCGCTAATATTTTTCCGCGAATGTATAAACTTAGAATCGAGTCTACACGGGAATAGATTTTTTCAGCGCGTTCCGTGTGGCGCTCCGGCGTTTTTTCCCTTGCATATTTTATTAATTGATCAAAATCCCTCAAAAAATAAAATGTCACAAAAGGAATCAGAATAAAGTTGATCAATTGATTCATCAAGGAGCTTAATGAAGAAGATATATCCTGGGCACGTTCGGTAAAGTGCCGAATGAAGTCATTTATTTTCTGCGTTGTTTCAGCTTCCATCACGGCGATCAAATGATCTACATCGATGCCAAAGCGCCCTAAAAATGCCAAAGACTCCGAGCGCAGCCGTTCTTTTAATTCATCATACGACGGGAAAGTCGTGGTGAGTTTTTGAATTTCCCCGGCAAATTGCGGTATGACAACGAGCCCTGCGAGAGTGAGCAAACCTAAAACGAGAATCGTGATGATCATGATCGAAAACGTACGGGATATTTTACGTTTTTCGAGAATATCTACGACGGGGTCAAATAAATAAGCTAAAGCAAATGAAATAATAAAAGGCGTGATAATATCTTTAAGATAATAAAAAAGCCAAACCATGAACAAAGTAAACACCATTGCGATCAGTACTCGAATCGACTTATGTTCCCGGAACGGCAATAAGAATGCGATCATGATCAATGAAAGAATAAATGGCGAAAAAACATCCTTGATGGTAAAAAACCAGACGCCGAATAGAACGGCGAAAACGAGTGCTATAAGTATGAAGCGTGATTCTTGATTATTTTGCATGGACTGATGATTTTCATGGTTATGACGATGTCATTATAAATAAAAAATCCATAAAAGTAAAAGACTTTTGGGATTGAAGTGAGGCTCTGGGCGGAATTTCCGCCCAGAGGCGGATCAGCCTCCGGCTGAGAACTATCGATACAAAGATCTTTCGACCCATCGGCAGAACTCAGCAACAGAAGTACAAAAAAACCTCCAAGATTTCTCTTGAAGGTCTATAAGTGGCTCCGGGCGGAATTGAACCGTCGACACAAGGATTTTCAGTCCTCTGCTCTACCAACTGAGCTACAGAGCCAACACTGTAAAATTTAAGCGAGCAAATATAATCGGTGAAGTGCTAAAAAACAAGGCAAAATTGCAAAAGAAGGAAAATCTTTAAAATAGGTAACTAGGAAAAGATGGACATCTTTCAAAGGGTAATGCGGTTTGTTTCTGATTTACTAAATATACATACACGTAGTTCTACGATTTTTATAGATAGAAGTACAATTAGAAAACCAATATGCAGCTATGAGAATTCGGAACACTAACGTTGCGCAACAAGATTTCGTTGATCGTTTCTTTAAAGCATTTGGTCGGGAGAATTGTTACCACATACATTTCACTAGCTGTTTACTGCAACGTATTATATTTGAACGGGTGTAATATAGAGCTCATATCCATTATTTATACCTTATAGGGTATATTTCACAAATTTACATTGCATTTATACCCTAAAGGGTGTATTTTAAGTAAAATAGAATACTATGCACCCTAAAGGGTATAAATTATGACATTGAGTAAACTAGTGAAGGAAAAAAGAAATGCAGTGGGACTGACACAGCCGGAACTTGCCGAAAAAGCGGGTGTTGGATTGCGCTTTGTTCGAGAACTGGAACAAGGTAAAGAGACCCTGCGATTAGACAAAGTGAATCAGGTACTGCAATTATTTGGCTACGAAATAGGGCCGGTTAAGAAAACAGCGGGCACAGATCCATAACCCATAAAAAAATAATGCGAAAAGCAGAAATAAAAATACAAGGTATAACAGCGGGTTGGCTCACGCAGGATGAAAACGGATATCATTTTGAATATGATCCGATCTATTTGCGATCAGAAGACAGAGAGCCGATAAGCCTCACATTACCGTTGCAAGAAGCGTCCTTTACCGACAAAGTAATGTTTCCATTTTTTGATGGGTTGATTCCTGAAGGATGGCTGCTGGATATTGCGGAAAAAAACTGGAAATTAAACTCCCGTGACCGGATGGGCCTCTTACTGGCGTGCTGCATGGACTGTATTGGCGCCGTGAGTGTTCATCCCGTAAATGAAAAATAAAAATCATGAGACGGTGTTTATATTGCTACTTGCCGTTGGCTGAACAGAAACAAGATTTTCATGCGCGGTGCAGTAAAAAGATATTCGGACAGCAGCAAGCGCCCATGTTGCCATATCATGAAGACAAAATGGAAGAGCTTGCCACGCAGGTTATTAAGCGTCAAATGACGGTAACCGGAGTACAACCAAAATTATCTTTACATCTTGCATCGGGCGAAAATAAGAATGGCCCCAAACGATTTACCATAGTCGGTTTGTGGGGAGGCTATATTTTAAAACCGCCAACGCCACACTATCCTCAATTGCCGGAGGTGGAAGATCTGACTATGCATTTGGCAGATATTGCTAAAATTGACGCAGTTCCGCACAGTTTGATTCGTTTACAATCCGGTAATCTGGCGTACATCACAAAGCGCATCGACCGAGACAACCAAGAGAAGATACCCATGGAAGATATGTGCCAACTAACCGAGCGATTGACCGAAAACAAGTACCTTGGTTCTTATGAACAAATTGCAAAAGTTATTCAGAAATTTTCGTCTAATCCGGGATTGGACGTAGTAAATTTTTTCGAACAGGTCCTGTTTTCATTTCTTACCGGGAATGCGGACATGCACCTTAAAAACTTTTCACTGATTAAACGAGCCGGAATAGGCCACGGGCTTTCACCAGCCTACGATATGGTAGCCACGGCATTGGTTAATCCTGCGGATGACGAGGACATGGCGCTGAGCCTGAATGGAAAAAAGAAAAAGATAAGACGGAGCGATTTTATAGCGGCATTTGATACGCTGAATCTGGACGAGAAACAGCAGGAAAATATATTTGCCAAAATGAAAAAAGTTAAACCCCAATGGATGGCCTTTATCGACATTAGTTTTTTGAATAACAAATTTAAAGCAGACTATAAGGTGCTGATTGAAAATCGTTTTTCACGTCTATCAGTTCACAACGAATAGTTTTATACATTTTTTAGAACAGGTAAAAAGCAGGGTTTTGGCGTTTTTTTAAAGATTTTTGTTTGTAAAGTTAGTATTATTGTTTAAAGATTTTCATTCAAAAGATATCATAATGAAATTAGACGCAATGTTTTTCGGGGCTCATCCGGACGATGTAGAGTTGTCAGCAGGTGGCACGGTCGCCAAATTGGTCAAACTCGGGCATAAAGTTGGAATCTGCGACCTGACGCGCGGAGAAGCGGGCACGCGGGGAAGCGCGGAGATGCGCGATAAAGAAGCGCAGGACGCAGCCGATATTCTGGGCGTGGAGGTTCGTGAAAACTGCGGGCTACCCGATACGGTATTCAAGAATACCCATGAAAACCAGCTGAAAATCATTCAAATCATCCGCAAATATTGTCCCGATTTTGTTTTTACGCAATATTGGAACGACCGCCATCCTGATCATATTCATGCGAGTCATTTAGTGCGTGAAGCGGCCTTTTATTCAGGCTTAGCCAAGACGACTACATCCGATAACGGACAGGAACAAAAAGCGTTTCGTCCGAAGCGCGTGATCTATTATGCGGCGAGGTACGAATTTTCCAGAGCCGAAGGCAGTAATATGTTCATCGTGGACATATCGGATACGTTGGAAATCAAAATGAAAGCCATGGCGGCGTTTGCGTCGCAGTTTTACAATCCGGATTATCAAAGCGAAGAACCGGTAACGTTTATTAGTACGCCGGAATTTAGGGAAAGCATCGAAAACCGGGCCAGGCATTTCGGTTCGCTGATCGACAAAAAATACGGAGAACCTTTTCTTACAAAAGAACATTTCGGCGTTTCCGATCCGGTTGCTTTTTTACGAGACGGCGGACAGGATATGAATAAGTTGGGGTTTGCATAAGGATTTATGATTTTGGATTGTAGATTTACGATCGAGAGTTGCGATTTTGTATGAATGAGGAGATTTTTAAACAAAGGACGAAGAATTTAGCCTTAAGGGTAATTCGGCTCGTTGAATCTTTACCAGATACTGAGAATAATGCTAACCACTTAGTGATAAGTCCAAAATGCCAATCGTGTCATCCTGCAAGGATCATCTTGAATCACAGGTCGGATTTTCAAAAAAAAAAGATTCTTACAGAATGACAACAGTGGTTTCAGATATTGATTTCTATTTTGATTCCAATCAATCCTTGATGAGTCGAAAAGTATTAGGACGGCTGAATAGTTACGAATAATGAATAAATGACCCAATGACTAAATGACTCAATCGCCAATCATAAATCCAAAATCGTAAATCGATATGCTTCCAAAAACTATCTGCATCTATGAAGACGAATATTATGCCAATCTCTATCCTCTGACGTATACCCGTCCGGTATTTGAATTATTATGCGGATCGATGTCGCTGGCGGAACGTATTCGCCGATTCTTTCCGGATGCGCGTCTTGTATTTAAGTGCAGAGATCATATTGTTCCCGTGCTCAAAGAAAAATACCCCGCCATTCCTATCAATTTGCTGATTGAAGGCCCTTGTTTGTATATCAATGGGTCCGTTTTATTCGATGAATCTCTATTTAAGAAAATCACTTCTGATTCTAACGTAACGTTAGTTCATCAAGACGTTACCGTTGCATTCTGGAATGCATTGTCCACAAAAAAAGAAAACTGCGACGCGACGGTTATTCGATATCCTTGGGACTTGATCACGCACAACCCGGAAATGATCACCCGCGATTTCAACAATAAAAAACGAATGGACGGCAAGCTTCATGAGGGAGTTCATCTGATCGAATCCGGCCATATTTCCATTGGAAACAATTCTATTATAAAACCCGGCGTTGTTTTGGATGCGGAACACGGTCCGATCATTATTGGAGAAAATGTAACGGTAATGCCAAATGCAGTCATTGAAGGTCCGTGCTACATTGGCGATAATTCGATCATCAAAGCGGGAGCTAAAATATATGAAGGAACGGCCATCGGCCCCGTGTGCAAAGTGGGCGGAGAAGTAGAATCCTCGATCATGCATGGATATAGTAATAAACAGCATGACGGTTTTCTTGGCCATTCTTATATCGGTGAATGGTGTAATCTGGGCGCTGATACCAACACCAGCGATCTGAAAAATAATTACGGGAACGTCAGCGTTACACTAAACGATAAAGATATCTACACAGGCAGCATGTTCATCGGGCTCATAATGGGCGACCACTCCAAGAGCGGTATTAACACGATGTTTAATACAGGCACCGTGGTCGGCGTCTCATCCAATATTTTCGGGGCCGGATTTCCACCTAAAACTATTCCGTCATTTGCCTGGGTCGATTCGAAAGACGTTCAGCGTTACCGTTTAGATAAAGCCATTGAAGTTGCCCGCACCGTCATGGCACGCCGTAAAGTGACCATGACAGAAAATTACGTGAACTTATTAAAATATATTTTTGATAGTTCGCCTTCTTAAGGTTCTTCATCACACCTAGGACGGCATGTTTGCGAAATTACAAAATAAGATTTTTTTACTAAAAGTTTTAACCGTCGCCGCGATGCTTCTTATCGCGGGCAATATTATCGCCTACCTCACAGAATCACCCGACGGTTCCAGAAGGCCATCGGTAAATTTTTCTTCACGACAAGTGACCGTTGGCGTAGATGAAGATGACCTGGTCGAATACGCGCCCTTAGACACGCTGATTGATTCATTAATGATAGGGGAATTCGATATTCAGCCGGGATGGATTCGAAACGACCGTGTGCAGCTCGATAATGTGATGTATATGCGGAAGATCGTTCAGATCCCAAAATATTTTCCAAGTACTTTGTTTAATTTAGATCTGACAAAACTGGCCAACAAGCTTGATTGGGAAATTCTGAGCGTTAATGAGAAAATAGGAAGACAAGCGGGCGCGGTTGATTTTGGTATCGATATCGGCAAAGACGGTGTGATTTACGAGCGGATGGATATGGTCGTCAGCCCAAGAATACGTCCATCCGGAAAAGAAGTTTTTTTTATTGTTAACGGCTTCGGTTTTGAGTTGGACGACAACGTCAAATCGTTTTTAGAATTGCCGGAAACGTTTTCCCTGTATGTTCCCAAAGACCTGCCGGCATTCAAGGTCATTTCTTTTGAGGCAGAACGATTAGCAAAACCGGTAATAAAAAATTTACCGTGGAGAAATATTTATTATCTGGAGGAGAAGGGAGACGAAAGAGAATTAACGTATGAATTTTTTGAATTATTGAACAATATTCCTAATCGCGGTTTTGTCGTGTTGTCCAATAAACCGCACATATACGAACTTATAAAAAAACAATTTCCCCGTGTTACCAAAAAAGGGTACATAATTAGGTCGTATTCTGAACGGTGGTAATTTTATTTTTCTGTAATAAATCTTAAAGCACGAAGCAATTCATCTAATTTGGGTTCCGGAATTGCATGACCCGTGTTTTTATAAACAGAGAAATCTACGGTTACTCCTGCCTGCTTCAACAGATCTTTCGATTGAGAAACATTATCAATATTAGATTCAAGGTCCCCGTGTCCTATGTAAATACGTTGACGTTTTAGAAGATCGTTCGGTTTAGCCAGACTAATCCATTCATTCTGAAACGATGCTCCGAGAGCAATGACTCCTGAGAATATGTGAGGATATCGCAGAGCCATGTAATAAGCCAGACTACCGCCGGCTGAAAATCCTCCAATGTATATGCGATCCGGATCGATATTAACTCTTTTCCGCGCTTCTTCAACAATGCTCCTCAAGAAGCTCTCAGAATTTCCGGTCAATGTCCAGCCAAAACCGATCTCTGACTTTTCAGTGCCTTGAGGTGTGAGCAAAATAATTCCAAGAGAATCACAAACGATTTTCCACAAATCATGGAATGCCGGCGCTATATCTCCGCCGCCATGCAAAGCTATAAAAAGTATATGTCTTTTCTTAGGAGTGTAATCTGCCGGGACCGACAATAGTGCCATTCTGTTATCGGGCCCTTTTAGCATTTGAGTTGAACCAGGCATTACGTCAGGAAAATGAGGAGCGCAAGCAAAAAGGATGAGCGGAAGTAAAATCAGATAGATTTGTTTCATAAATCAATACTTGAATTCTTGATTCACAGGTCTTGATTTGTGTAATTCGTGGATGATTTAATTACCTTAATTCACACTAAACCTGTCCAGATCGATTCCCGGCATTGAACCGCGTGACGGAGAAGCTCTCCGGGCACGCTTCTCCGCCCAGGCACGTAAGGCGCCGACCTGCTCTGCCAATACGCGGGAAAGCGGTACTGTATTTTTAATACTCAGACCGATATCTTCGGTAGTCAATTCACGGTTTTCTTCGAATGCATCATATAAGGCTGTTATGATAGCTTCCTCGATTTCAGCTCCGCTAAATCCATCGCACACATGAGCCAGCTTTACACAATCGAATTGTTTAGGATCGCGGCGTCGCTTCTTAAGATGAATTTTGAAGATAGCTTCTCGTTCCGCTTGTTCCGGTAGATCAACAAAAAATATTTCATCGAACCGGCCTTTGCGTAGAATTTCCGGCGGAAGCACGGTAATATCGTTGGACGTGGCAATCACAAAAACAGGTTTTTTCTTTTCCTGAAGCCATGTCGTGAAGGTTCCGAATACCCGCGCGGCAGTTCCTCCGTCGCTAAAATTGGAACTCGCCATCCCGGAGAAACCTTTTTCAATTTCATCGATCCACAAGATGCAGGGGCTGATAGACTCTGCAACTTTTATCGCGTGGCGGATGTTGGCTTCAGATGATCCGACGATGCCGCTAAATACGCTGCCCACATCGAGTTTCAGTAACGGCAGATTCCAATGCGACGCGACCGCCTTTGCAGTCAGGCTTTTGCCGCAACCCTGCGTTCCAACCAACATCAGGCCTTTCGGAGTGGGAAGCCCGAACTCAGCTGCGCGATCGGTAAATGCTTCCGCGCGTTTAGTGAGCCATGATTTCAAATTTTCCAAACCGCCGACCTGATCAAAATTTTCATCGGGCGAAAAAAACTCCAACGTGCTTGATTTACGTATGACTTGTTTTTTTTCTTCCAGAACTTCCAGGATCGTGTCTTCATCAATGGCTTTACGATGTACGACCGATTTTGCGAGTACGTTTTCAAATTCAACCAACGTCAGACCTTGCGCCGCTTTGAGCAGCTTTTCAGTAATAGCGGGCGTGAGCTCAAGTTTTACGTCGCGGCGTTTATTCAATACCTTTAAAGCAGATTCAAACGATTGGGATAATTCGCCGATATGGGGAAGATCAAAATCGATGACGGCAATATCTTTAGAGAGTTCCAGCGGAATATTCATGCTCGGCGCGACAATGACGATGGTTTTGTTGCTTTTGCGAAGCGACTTGGCAAGATCGCGGAGTTGACGGCGGATGCCTATGTTCTCTATAAATGCGTGAAAATCGAACAACACAAAAATCGCATTTTCCGGGCTTGATGCAATATGATTCAGGATCAATTCCGGATCGGATTTGGAATCGTCGATTTGTTCCGGCAGAACATAGTTATATACGCCGCGCGTTTGCGTCCAGACGTATAACATTTTTCGAAGATGGACGGCAACATCATCCAGCGTTTTTAATATGCGGTCTTCCTCCCAAGATACGAGGTAAATGACGGGATAACGCGCCTGAATGTATATTTCAATTTCTTGTGTCATATTTACTTCTTTAAGCCCTTGTAAGTCCCGTGTAGATATTTACAAATAGAACACAGATAACGTTGATTAGACGGGTTTTATCAGCCGAATATGGCAATATCGATATGTGCAGTTGCGTCTATATCAGCGGTAATCAGTTAAATCCGTGTCATCCGCGTTCTATTATTTTTTGCTACTTGACAACTCACCTGATTTTGTTAAAAATAACGGTGCATCGGTTCATATTCAAGCACTATTAAATTGAGACAAATTCCTTTTTTGATTTTAAATCAAATTTCAATAAATTACACCGCATTTTAATGATGGCTGACTGAACGGAGGATTTATGACACGCAAAGACAATAACATAATTAGACGTATTGCGATAAATACAGGCGGAGGCGACGCGCCGGGGCTTAATGCCGTTATTCGGGGCGCAGTTTATGCCGCATTGAATCGGGGGTGGGAGTGTTTCGGAATTCGGGACGGATATAACGGATTATTTCTCCCGGAGCAATATCCGGAAGGAGGGTTGATACAGCTTACTCGGGATCGTGTCCGAAATATTACCCATTTGGGCGGAACCATTCTGGGCACAACGAACCGCGGAAATCCACTGAAATATCCGATGCCGGATGAGGAAGGCGTAATAAGGGAATTTGACCGCTCCGGCGAACTGATCGAAGGATTAAAGGAAAACGGGATAGACGCGCTGATCGCGGTCGGCGGAGACGGATCCTTAGCCATAGCAAATGAACTGGCCGGTAAAGGTATTCGTGTCATTGGCGTCCCGAAAACGATTGATAACGATCTTGACAAAACAGTTATTACTTTCGGTTTCGATTCTGCCGTGTCGTTTGCAACCGAGTGCATGGACCGTCTTCATTCGACTGCGGAATCACATCGCAGGATCATGGTAGTGGAAGTTATGGGCCGTTACGCGGGTTGGATCGCTTTAGAATCAGGCGTGTCAGGAAGCGCCGATGTCATACTGATACCGGAAATTCCATTTGACCTGGAACGTGTAGCCGCTAAGATAAAAGCTCTTCAGCGTCAGGGTAGAAAGCATTCGATCGTAGTCGTCGCGGAGGGCGCCAAAGCCGTCGGCGGAGATATTTCGGTGATCGAACGCCGGCTAGGTTCCCCCGAACGTCTTGGCGGCATAGGCAATCTGGTGGCGCATAAACTGGAAGAAATGACCGGGAAAGAAACCCGCTGCGTAGTGCTTGGGCATTTGCTTCGCGGCGGAAGTCCGACAACGTTTGACCGGCTGCTTGGATTACGGTTTGGCGCGGCGGCGGTGCGCGCGCTCGAAGAAGGAAAATCGAACGTGATGGTAGCCTTGGATCCGCCGACGGTTCAGTATGTTCCTCTCGATCAGGCGACACGCCGCATGAAAACCGTTCCACTCGATTGCGATATTGTCATGACCGCGAGGGATCTTGGAATTTCGTTTGGAGATTAGGTTTGTCCAAAACAGTTTTTTTTATTCATTCTTAGACTACCATTTGTATTTTGTTCGATTGAATAAAAAATCGTATTGTTTGTCGCCTACGGGAAAATAAATTTTAATCATTTTCATGCGTTTCATCGGCGGAAACGGCTTTGCCGCAAAATAGACCTTACCGCTCACGGATTGATTTGGCCCTAAACTGGTTTTGCGTAACGTAACGCGTTTCCAGTAACTTCGGTAATCATTCAAATCACGTATCGTCTGCCTGTATTCCGCAGCTTCTGCTTTTGAAGTCATTTCCCTTTCAAACTCCGCTTCTTCTTCATTGCGAATCTGTTCCTCGGTCTTAGGCTCGTTAATGGTCGCAATGTCCGCCGCAACCCCCAATAGTCCGACAAACAGATCAAGGCCTTCGGACGTTTCACGATTGGCATTTTCGTGAGCAATCTGGCGATCTAATTGGAGTAGTTGAAATTCAGGATCGAGCGCATAGGACGGATAACGTGATTCGTAGAGCGAGTCTTTTTTTAGAGCCAGACCTCTGTAATAAAATTTCTCCGGTTCGATCAGCGCCGTTGTATCGGACAAATTTTTTATATTAACGTCAAAAACAAGATTGGCGCCTTCGGTTTCTTCAAAACTGATAGCGACCGCAAAACTTCCGTCCGATTTAGATACAATCTGCTTTCCATGCAGCCATGTTGAATTTCCATCAGCAGGATCAAGAACAAATGTCGGCAGCGGAGCACATCCGATGAAGTAAAGAAGTAATGCCGCAAAAGCGCACACATAAAATTGCTTTTTCATAAACCAGCTCCTTGATTTTTATTACCGGTTTATGGATACACAATTTTCATACCATATTGTAAATGATTATTTATACTGGATGGAGAGAATCGACATGTGTGAAAAAAGAAGATAGAGTTTCTATTTATTCACACATTGATTAGTCAGAAAAACATTTGAAATTGTTTTACAACGTTGTTTTGAGTTGTTCTATTTTAGCTGCGAGCGCCGCCTGCCCGCCGGAGGTGGACACATCAACAGAAAAGGAAGTAAGGTTATTAACCTCTAATAAACTGTTTGTGTAATCACCAAGTGCAAAGTAATTCTCCGCTTTAAGCAAGTGCAGGTGATCTGCGTTTAAGTTGAGGGCGTGGGGAAATATCCAGTTCGGCGCCGCAAGCAATGCCTGGGAAGCTTGTGTGTTGGATGAAACGTAATTCTTCTGAGCATTCAATGTGAATGCCCACCCGGCATAGAGTTCAGCCGCAGGATCCAAAGCATTGCTCGCTATGGTAAATTCACTTGCAGCCGAAGAGAGGTTATCCAGTTTCATAAAGCACCAACCTCTTGCGGTGTACGCATCCGAAGGCTCGATATTATAATCTCTAGCCGAGGTGAAGCGGGAGAGAGCGCTGTCATACTGAGCATTATCAAAGAACACCCAACCCTGAGTCATCAGATCTTGGTACGTCGTGTCGGCTGTTTCATCGCCTCCGCATGATATTAACCATGTTAAGGTTACTGACAGTAAGAGTAGGTTCTTGTTTTTCATAAAACTTTTGATTTTAGATTTACGATTCATTCGATTTACGATTGATGATTTATGGTTTTGTCCTGCTGTGTTTTTATTACTCATTATTTTTTGTTCATTACTTGATGAGCAGCATTTTCTGTGTTTTGATAAAACTCTGTGTTTCAAGCCGGTAGAAGTAAATTCCGCTGGCCACGGTTTGCCCCCGGTCATTGGTTCCATTCCATAACGTTTTATAACTGCCCGCGATCTGGCTTCCGGAAACCAAAGTTCTCACCTTCTGTCCAAGCAGGTTATAGATCGTGAGGTTCAGCTTCGTATCCTCCGGAACGTCATAGGAGATTGTGGTCGATGGATTGAATGGATTAGGATAATTCTGCTTTAATGCAAATACCGCAGGCACGATATTGGTTCCTTCAAACGAAGCATCGTATCCCAATTTGAATTTCCCCAGCGCAGCGACTCTCGCTTTAACCTTTAGTTCACCGGTATAGACCTGTGTTCTGAGTCTTGTCCAGTTATCGTTTTCTTTATGATAAATAAAAAGCTTACCGGCATCCGGCCAGTTAGATGGGTCGTAGGTTAAGGTAAGTTCCACCGTCTCATGTAACGCGGTATTCGGGCCGAATTCATAGGTCATCTCCATAACGTCTTCATGCTGGAATGCGGTAAAGTAAGTTTCTTCTTTCACGGCTTGTGAGCCGATTTTCAGCAAGGCTTTACCGTTGAGAGACGATAGCGTGGCAGATAATCCGGGTTTAGATAACGCGACATTAAACGCATGATAGTCCGTATTGCCGGCTCCGTTCACCGCGATGGCTTGTGAGCGCAGCGTATAATTTCCACTCTGGGTGAAAGTGATCGCGCCTTTGTATATGCGAATATTTGAGGTGACGCTCATGGCAACGGTAATGGAATCACTGCCGACAAATAACTTAACAGCCGGCACACCGGTGAGTGTAGTATCGGCGATGACATAAAAATCTGCATACTTGGATAGCGCCGGATTCTGTAATACGGATGTAGATAAAGAGAGAGTTCCTCCGGGTGTAACGGTGATGCTCACCGTGGCGGTATCGAGTCCGCCCTGTCCGTCGCTGATGCTGTAAGTAAACTGATCGCTTCCGCTGTAGGTGATCAGCGCGGTATAGGTGATCGTGGTATCGCCGGCATTTTTCACCGCCGCGCCGTGGAGAGGCGTGCTGACTGAGGTGATCGTGAGTCCGTCGCCGTCGATGTCGCTGTCGTTGTTTAATACCGATATCACTTTGCCAACCCCGGCTGTAGACGTTGTGATGTCGTTCAATGCTATGGGCAGATCATTGACCGCCGCAAGGGTGACTGCAAACGTATCCCTGCCCACTGCTCCGCTGTCGTCCGTAGCCGTGACGATCACGAAAGTATTTCCGTTGAGGTTGGCGACGGAATTCAGAGTTAATGTATTATTGGCAATAACGGCATTGACAATAGTATTTGTCACGCTCACGCTGTATCTCAAACTGTCGCCGCCGGGAATATCGGAATCGGAAAAAATTGTGTCTAAATTGGCTACAGCCAGGTTTCCAAAATCCTCGGAAACATTTTGGTCGGACAGGCCGCGCGCCACGAAAGGTTCATTATTTGGCGTAACGAGCCAGGCCGCGTTGACAGTTAAAGACGTATCGTATTCCAGGCTACGCCTGCCGATAGAGTCCTTTGCATATACGCGCAAATTGTAAACGCTGTCTACATCCAGCCCGGTGAAAAGCGGGCTAAAAGTGAGCTGGACATTGGTTGATTTTGTAAACTGATCGAACACATTGACGGACGAGGTAAAACCGGTTTTTATAAAATAATATTCGACCGCTACGATCGGCGCCGCGGCTGGCGAGGATGCCGGTGTTTTGTAAAAAGCATTGGCATTTAAAGTTGACCAGTTGTTATCGGAATCTTTAGCGCGAAGATATAACGTGTGGAAACCGCCGCTGACAGCGCTCAAGTCGATGACATGATTTTTGCTAATGTCCGTTCCGGGTGAAACAGGAATTGAGTCAGCATTACCAAATCCGGGGTCTTTATCAATGAAGTATTCCATTTTGATCACATTCGCCAGCGGATCACTAATAGACGGCGTTTTGTAAAAAGCTTTTGCATTCAAGACCGACCAGTTCCCATTTGCATCTTTCGCTCGAGCATACAATGTATGAAATCCACCCGCAACCGATGAAATGTCTACCACAATACCGTTTTGAATAACGTTTGTACCCAGAGTAATTGCCACATTGGTCGCAGCGCCAAACCCGGGATCGTTGTCGATAAAATATTCCAATTTCGTTACGTTTGGTAGAGCGGGGCCGCCACCGGGCGTTTTGTAAAAAGCTTTTGCATTCAAAACCGACCAGTTTCCATTGGCGTCTTTTGCACGAACATACAACGTATGAAATCCACC